>JAVCCD010000142.1 GCA_030765665.1 Candidatus Tenebribacter mawsonii
GAAAAGACCGAGAACAACTGCGATCCCAATAATTTAGCAACTGTATTCATTCTGGCTATAGCTACCAGTATTGATGCTTTAGCAGTTGGTCTTAGTTTTGCTGTTTTAAATATACAAATCATTCAACCTGTTATTATTATTGGTGTAATCACATTTTTGCTTTCTTTACTGGGTGTATATCTAGGTGGAAAATTTGGATCATTATTTGAAAATAAAATCGAATTAATTGGGGGTATTGTTTTAATTGGAATAGGTTTTAAAATTCTAATTGAACATTTATTCTTTATGTAAATTAAATTTGGTGCAGAAGGGGGGACTCGAACCCCCACAAGCTATTGCTCACTAGACCCTGAACCTAGCGCGTCTACCAATTCCGCCACTTCTGCATATGCAATTGAAGAAAAAAATCATCGATTCAGAGTCAAGAAAAAAGAAAAATCGAACTAATCACAAATTTATTTCAATTTCTTGGGGAGAACCAAGTGATTTTTAATTGACAAATATCAGTTGTATTTGAAATTCCAAAAAGTAAGAATTAGGAAATGAGGAATTAATGGCATATTTGATATTAGCAAGAAAATACAGACCACAAACATTTGATGAAGTATATGCACAAGATCATATAACAATGATACTTAAGAACACAATTGAAATGGATAGAACAGCACAGGCGTATCTTTTTACAGGACCCAGAGGAGTTGGGAAAACATCATTAGCAAGGATCTTTGCGAAAAGCCTGAATTGCCTTAATGATGGTCCAACTACAACTCCCTGTAATATTTGCCAGAATTGTACTGAGATAACACTGGGAAATTCTTCAGATGTAATAGAGATCGATGGTGCTTCCAATACAGGTGTAGAAGATATTCGAGATCTGCAGAAAGAGCTGATGTATGCTCCTGCAAACTCTCGTAATAAAATATACATAATTGATGAAGTACACATGCTTTCTAAGAACGCTTTTAATGCACTTCTTAAAACCTTGGAAGAACCTCCGCAAAATGTTGTGTTCATATTCGCTACAACCGAACCGCACAAAGTAATTCCTACAATAATATCAAGATGTCAGAGATTTGACTTCAAAAGAATTCCAATTCCAGCAATTATAGACCGATTAAGTTCAATCTGTAAGATAGATGGAATCTCTATTGATCACGAAGCTTTGTTTGCAATTGGAAAGAAAGCTGATGGTAGTATGCGTGATGCACTTTCTTTAATGGATCAAGTTATGGCTTATGGTAAGGAATTTATCTCTCTTATTGATGTACTTTCAATTTTTGGAATTGTACATACCGACGTATATCACAAGATTCTTGTATCTATTAGTGATAAGAATACATCTAATATTATAGAATTATTTCATGATATTTTAGAAAAAGGAAATGATATCCAGGAGTTCTTAAATGGGATGCTTGACTACATCCGAAATTTGCTTCTATTAAAACTTCAAATTGAAATTCCGACTATATCAGAAGCTAATAGAAAACAAATGACCGAAATCTCTGATAAGTTTGAAGATAGTGATCTCTTGTACATTATGACAATTCTGATAAAAACAAAAATGGATATAAAAAACAGTAGCAATCCAATTTTGGTAACAGAGATGGCATTTATAAAAATATCGCGTTTATCCGAACTTCAGTCTCTTGATAAACTAATTGATTCAATTAATAAAGGTAAACCAGTTCAAAACAATACAACAAGACCAAAACCTGTTCATGTTATGTCTCAGTTAAACAAAACAGAAGTTGTACAACAAAAACGTACTACGTCAATGCATGACAGAACCGAGGAAGTGAAAGCTGAAATACATAAAGAAGCTCAAGACGAAAAACCAAAGATTAAAGAATTAACTGTTGAGTTTGTTAAAGAGAGTTTTGATGACATTGCACAAGTGCTCTCAAAACAAAAACCTATAGTGTCTAATTACTTTGCTAAGTGTGAAATACGTAACCTATCTAATAATTTCCTTCATTTAGTATCATCTAACTCTTTGGCATTTAATTTATTAAAGGATGAAAAAGAAGTAATATCTGATATATTTTCAAAACATTTTAATCTTAAAATAAAGGTCGATTTTACACTTGAAGAAGTGAAAGGTAAGAAAGTTATTACAAATCCAACTTTAGATGATATTAAAAGAGAATTACCTATTATCGCAAAATTTATCGAAGATACAGATTCAATTATTAATTAATTCTGATACTGTCATGAATTTATAACCTCTCTTAGGCAATTCATCAAGTAAAGCTTTTACTGCAATTATTGTAGCCTGACGGTTTATCTTATTGCCAACCCTATCAATTCCAGAATCGTGTAATACTATTATAGAACCAGGTTTTATGCGTTTATAAATTCTTTTTAAAATCACTTTTGGATCGTTCAATTTATAATCTTTTGTCGGAACGTTCCACATAATCACTTTTTTATTTAAAGCAACCAAAACATGAGATGCAGCAAACAGTATTCTTCCAAAAGGTGGTCGGAACAAGATTTTACCTTTAACACCAAGTTCTCTTAATAACATATCGGTTTTTTCAATTTCTTCTTTTATCTTGTTCTTTTTTTTAAATATCAAATTTTTATGAGAATAGGAGTGATTACCAAGTTCATGACCATCTTTTATCATACGGATAATAATATCTTTGTGCTTTTCAATATTTTTGCCAGTTACAAAAAAGGTTGCTCTAATGCCTTTCTTTTTAAACAGATCAAGCAGGTAAACTGTGAATTCAGGATGAGGTCCATCATCAAAAGTGAGTGCAACTAACTTCTCTTTAGTTATCACTTTGTAGATGAACTTTGGAAACACTCTCATTATTTTTCCCCAATATTATTGACTAAAATATTATTAATTCAATATTTGAAATAGAAATTAATTTAAAAGGGTTCATGGTCAAGGTTTTTGCGATACTAACCATGAATTAAGGGAATTATGGAATTTGTTATTTACCTATTTGCGATCATCTATTTCACTATTATATTCTCTTTTTTCATCGGAATTGTTTTTTTGGAAAATAAGAAGAATACAAATATAAATAATATCTCAGTCATTATCGCAGCAAGAAACGAAGAGAAACATCTCCCCAACTTACTGAATTCATTAATTTCACAGAATTACCCTAAAGAGAATTATGAAATAATTATTGTTGATGACAGATCAAAAGATAAGACAGCAGAAATAACATTGAAATTCCAAAGTGACAATTCAAATTTAAAGCTGTTAAAGATAGAGAATGAGTCAAAACACCTTTTAGGCAAGAAAGGAGCTATAGACGCAGGAATTAAGGACGCTAAGTATGATATCTTAGCTTTCACGGATGCTGATTGTGTTCCAACTGACAATTGGCTTAAACAGATCAACGAGCATTTTACTGCTGAAACCGATGTTGTTGCAGGATATTCTTATTTACATTACAAAAACCCTTTTTTTAAATTTTTAAAGAATTTAGAAAGATCATCAATATTTGCCGTTATTGCAGGTAGTTTTGGTTGGAACTGGGGTATCACCATTACCGCTGGGAATATGGCATATAGAAAGCAATTGTATGAAAAAGTTAATGGATTCTCGGGTATTGGTAAAATTAAATCGGGTGATGATATATTAATGATTCAGAAAATGAGTAAATACATACGTAAAATGAAATTTATGTTTCATCGTGATTCGATTATTTATGCTAGCAGGATTGAATCAGCAGATTCCCAAATTCAGCAAGAAACCCGCAGAGGATCAAAATGGAAGCATTACACCATGCCTGTAAAACTAATGACACTTTTCATTTTTATCTATTACATTATTTTTACTTGCAGCATTTTTGGATTTCTATTTGCTAAAATCCCATTAACACAATTCATGTTAGTTCTACTATTAAAAATTATTCCTGAATTTCTTCTGTTAACAATATTTTTGGCAAAGATTAAAAAGCTAAAACTAATGCTGGTCTTTCCAATAGCTGAAATAATATATATCCCCTATTTTATATTGTTTGGACTAAAAGGTACTTTTGGTAAATTTAAATGGAAAGAATAAAACAAAAATATATACATGAATTAGCCAGATTTGAAGTTCAGAAAAATAATAATCGCCGTTTATGGAATATTCCACAACAGACAGCGGAACTACTCTTTACACTGGTAAAAGTAAAATCACCAAGACATATTTTAGAGATCGGTACTTCAAATGGATTCTCAACCTTCTGGCTATCTCTTGCTGCTGAAACTTGTGGAGCATTTGTTGACACTATAGAGGTTGACGAAGATAGATTTAATTTAGCAAAGAAAAATCTCGAAAACAGAGACAATGTAATTCAGCATTTTGGAAAAGCAGAACTAATAATTCCAGACTTGCAGAATAAATACGATTTTGTATTTATCGATGCAGGAAAAATTAACTATATTAATTATATTAAACTATTAATTAACAAATTAAACAGCAATTCTTTGGTAGTTGCCGATAATGTTATTTCACATAAAGGTACTGTTAAGGAATATCTTGACTACATTGAAAGCAGCGAGCTTTTTGATAGCGTAACATTGAATATTGATTCTGGTCTTAATATAGCAACTTATATAAAATAATTTTGTGTTAAGGAGAAATAATTGATGAGAACTCCCTTCGTAATTGGTATTTCCGGTGGAACAGGATCTGGTAAGAGCACTATAACAAACGCAATACGCAGCGAAGTTAAAGATAAGATAACTACTATTCCACAAGATAGTTATTATAAAAACTTTGGACATCTTCCTCTTGAAGAAAGAGAAAAGATTAATTTTGATCACCCAAATACTTTAGATAATGAACTCCTCATTGAACATATCCATAAACTAAAAGAAGGAAAACAAATTCAAATGCCGGTATATGATTTTAAAACACATACTCGCATTGAAGAGACAATAACTAAAAATCCAACTAAATTGATAATTATTGAAGGAATCCTTATCTTTGAGAATATAGAATTAAGAAATTTGATGGATATAAAAATATTTGTTGATACTAATGCAGATATTAGAATTTTAAGAAGAATCCAACGTGATATCAGTGAACGCGGTAGAGATTTCCAATCTGTTGTAGACCAATATTTATCTACTGTTAGGCCGATGCACATTGAATTTGTTGAACCAAGTAAAAAATATGCTCACGTAATTATTCCTGAGGGTGGGCAAAATAAAATAGGAATTGATATGATAGTTTCAAAAATCAAACATATCATAGATTAAACGGAGGGAAAAATGAAGTTAAGAATTATTATCGTACTTATGTTGCTGTTAACACTTCTTTCAGCAAAAGATCAGGTAACAATCTACAATGAGAATTTTTCGTTAGTTCGTTCTTCAATAGAGCTCACATTAACAAAAGGTATCCAAAACTATTTTCTGGATGATATTCCTTCAACAATAGAAGCAAATTCGGTTATAATTAATCCACTCAAAAGCAAGATAGAGATATTTTCTCAAAATTATGAATATGATCTTGCTAATACATCTAAAATTTTAAATAAATATATTGGGAAGGATCTTGAGATAATCGCTGAAGAAGATGTGAAATTCATTGGCAAATTACAATTTAATGACTCCTCAACCATAGGAATAATTGAAAATAATACAGATAAACTCATCCTAATCCAAAGAGATGAAATTACAAACATCAGCCTGGCTGAACTTCCTGAGAATTTCTTTCTAAAACCTACACTTAATTGGCGTTTGAATGCGCCTAAGGCTGGAAAATTCCCTATTGATTTTTCTTACATTTGCACTGGAATGAAGTGGGATGTTACCTATAATTCTGTTTGGAATGAAGCGCTTGGTAAGCTTGAGATAAATAGTTGGGTTACAATTGTTAATAAAACTGGGAAAGCTTTTAAAGATACAAAACTAAAACTAATAGCGGGTGAAGTAGCCAAAATACAAATGCATGTGCGCGGAGGAAGATCGAATGAAGTAATGTATTCTGTTGATGGTATGTCCGCCAAATCACCTGAATTTGTAGAAAAAGCGTTTCATGATTTTCATATGTACACATTAAGTGAAAACGTTAACATCAATAATAATCAGACTAAACAGTTGCGTCTCTTCCCTACTAAAACAGTTAATGCTGAATCAAGATATGAATACAACACAGGTTCTACAGATGTTCAAAGCAAGATCAAGTTCATTAATAGCAAGAAAGAAGGATTGGGTATTCCTCTACCAAAAGGGGTTGTTAAAATATATAAAAAAGATACTAATGATAATGAATTAGAATTTATTGGAGAAGATGCACTTGATCATACTGCAAAAGATGAAGAAGTATTTATTTCTACTGGTAACGCTTTTGACCTTGTTGGTGAGACAATCACGGTTGATAGGTTAAAAATCTCCAAAAAAATAACTGAACGTAATATGAAGGTTATACTTAAGAATCGATCTGATAAAGCAAAAACTGTTACAGTTATTCATGGTTTATATGGTAATTGGTCAATTATGAAAAACAGTTTACCTTTTATTAAGAAGAATGCTTCAAATATTGAATTTGAAAAAAAAGTGAAACCAAATGAAGTATTTGAACTAACCTGGACAGAGAGAATAGAATCCTAAGATAGGAGGTACAATGGAATTTAATTTATGTTCTTTTGATGAGATGCTTCGAAACCTTTTAGAAAAATATGAAATGGAAGAGCATTTAAGTTTTATAGTTCGTAATATTGAAGATCAATTTAATTTCCAGTCTCTAGGTATTTATCTAAAGGTGCCGAATACGGACATCTTTCGTATGAAAATTTCTCGTAATATTAGTCATACATTTGCAAAAAATTCTATCTTCACACAAAGTGATCCGATAGCAGAAGAGTTGATACATCTTAAAATGCTCGATATTCAATCACCAGGTAGATATATTTTTGAAAAAGAATATTCTCATCTTCTAATTTTACCAATAAATCATTTTGACGAATTATTAGGATTTCTCTTTATTGATAAGTGTAACGAAATATTTGGAAGTGAAGAGATAGCAAAGATAAGATTGTATGCATCAATAATATCTTTAATCATACAACTCGATTTACAAAGTAATGAGATTGAACAACATCGGGGTATCTATGAATCTGCTAAAGTTTACTCTCACAAAGCATTTGTAGAAAAAAGCGAAGTAATATTTTCAATGATGAAACGCTATAATAGATACATTACAGTTGCAGTAGTTAAGATAGGAAATTTTGGAAACATCGTAAGAACAATTGGTGAGCTTGCAACAGGAAATCTATTAAAACAGATCTCCTATATAATTCAAAATGATTTGCGAGAAACAGATATTATTGGGAAGTTAGAAAATGATTCTTTTGCTGTTCTTATGCCTGAGACAACAAGCAAGAACAGTCTAATCACAATTAATAGAGTTAATAATCGAATCATGAAATTACCAATGATGAAAATATGTAAGATGGGCTGGGGAATGGCAAGTAAAGAAGACAACACAAAAAATGCTGAAGAACTCATTAAATTTGCAACACATGCATCAGAAGATTCAAACAAGAAAGAAGAAGGAAATATTACTATTCATAAATAGTTTAATATTATATACTTAGGAGAATATTTTCAAAGACAAAATAAAATATTTATTCAACAATTAATTTCATTGAGAGTATTGCTTCTGCAAGACCAGAAAATACAGCTCGGGAAATTATACTATGCCCGATATTGAATTCTTCAAAGATATCCAATTCAACAAGTTTATATGTATTATGATAATTCAAGCCATGTCCTGCAACTGCCCTCATTCCCAACTTTTTAGTAAGAATTGCAGCTTTATGTATTTTATCTACTTCATTTTGAATTTCTTCTACATTGTTCAAATTTGCAAATCTTCCTGTATGTATTTCTACAGCATCTGCACCTAGGTCTTTTGCTACTTGTATCATCTTCAAATCTGGTTCTATAAATACACTTACTTCAATTCCTGCTTTTTTTAAAGAAGAAATAACAAATCTATGATCTTCTGTTAAGTTTAATCCACCTTCAGTAGTTAGTTCTTCCCTCTTCTCGGGAACAAGTGTAACTGTATCTGGTTTGATATTTGTTGCTATTTTTACCATCTCTTCTGTTGAAGCCATTTCCAAATTAAGCTTTGTCTGAATAGTTTGTCTAAGTATCTTCAAATCTCGATCTTGAATATGTCTTCTATCTTCGCGCAGGTGAATTGTAATTTGATCAGCTCCGTTTTGTTCAGCAATACTTGCAGCATAAACAGGCTCAGGCTCAATTCCTTTTCTTGCTTCTCTCAAAGTTGCAATATGATCAATATTCACACCTAATAATGCCATTTTATGTCTCCTAAAATTACAATTCTTTGTGATTTATAACAATCTCAGCTTTGCTTCTTATACCTTTAAGATACTTTATGAGTTTCAGCTCAGAATCTATACGCTTTAGTCTGTCTTTCAACGCATCTTTTACTTCTTCAAAATCTGCAATAACGCTTTCCTTTCTGCCAGTATTCATAATTATATGATATCCAAATTCTGTTTTTACTGGTTTACTGAATTCATTCTGATTCAAATTGAAGGCAATATTCTCAAAAGCCTTTACCATCTTACCTTTAGCGAAATAACCCAAGTCACCACATTGGCAATTACTCGGACAATCTGAACATTCGGCAGCTATCTTATCAAAATCTTCTTTAGTTTTTATCTGCTCATACAATTCTTGCGCTTTCAACAAACTATCTTCATCCGTTCCCTTAATGAGTATGTGTGAGGCTTGAACCATCTCTTGAGTTTTAAACGATTTTAAATTTTCTCTGTAAATCTCTTGAAGCTTTTCTAATGGAATTTCCGTTTCAACCGAAAAATTTGCTTTAATATATTTAGCTATAAGTAAATTATTTTTTATTCTATTTTTTACTACATCAATATCAATCTGGTTATTATCTAACATCGTGTTGAAATCTTCTTCAGAGTTGTATTTGAGTTTTAATTCTAAAATTTCGTGTTCAACTTCATCTTCAGAAATTACAATATCAGAATTTGTTGCCGAGTTTAATAGTAGATACCCATCTATGAGTTGTTCTATAGCCCTTTTCTTTGACTCATCATTTGGAACTTCAAGTTTCATATTTTTTAATACTTCACCCAATTCCGCTTGATATTCCTGCAATTTAATTTCGTAACCATTTACTTTTGCAACGATCATCTTTTCTCCTGTAATTTCTTCATAATTTCATCTAAGACATTTGAAAAGGTAATACTTTTACTTACTAATGTCAAATCAAAATCAATTTTTCTATACCAAGTTAGCTGCCGCTTTGCAAAATTACGTGTGTTTTGTTTAACTTTATCGATGCTTTCCACCAGCTCTTTTTCTCCATCTAAAAATGGAAATAACTCTTTGTAGCCAACTGTGTTCATACCAGGGTCAGTTCTTTTAAAACCTTTTCCTAAAATCTCGTGCATTTCATCTAACAGTCCACAATCAACCATTCTATCTACACGATTATTTATTCTATTATAAAGAACTTCACGATCTTCTGTGACAATTATATTTATTGTTTTGTAACTTTTATTTGTATGAGTATCTTCATCCCATAATTGTGTTATTGTTTTTCCTGTCGTTTCAAAAATCTCTAATGCCCGAATTATCCTGTTTGCATCGTTTTCGTTAATTCGCATCGCAGAATCAGGATCGATCTTCTTTAGTTGTTTATAAAAAAACTCTGTCCCCTTTGTTTCTATAGATGTACGTAGATGTTTTCTTATATCTATAGGAATTTCCGGAGCTTTAAAAATGCCATCCAATAATGCTTTTATATAAAACCCAGTACCACCACAAATAATTGGTATTCTATCTTGCGAAGAGATTTCTTTTACTAATTTATCAGCATCCTCAGAGAACATTCCAGCATTGTATTCTTCATCTGGTTTTACTATATCAATTAAATGATGATTAATTAAATTTTGATCTTTAGTGGTTGGTTTAGCAGTTCCAATATTTAAATATTTATATACTTGCCTTGAGTCTGCGGAGATAATTGAAGAATCAAGTTCTTCAGCAATTTTTAATGCTAGTTCGCTCTTCCCTACGGCTGTAGGTCCTTGAATAATTATTAAAGGAATTTTATTTTTAAAATCTTGAGTCATGTTGTTCTTTTGAATTTTTTCTCAAATTCAGGCATTGTCATCTTGATGATAAGCGGTCTGCCATGCGGACAGAAATATGGAACTTCGCAAGCGAATAGATCATTGATAAGTGCCAACATCTCCTTCCTATTCATCTTTCTGCCAGCTTTAATAGCTGCTTTACAAGCAACAGATTTTGACAAACTGTCCCGAAAATCTTCAGTTTGCTCAAATTCATCTTCTAATTGTTTAATTATATCTATAAAGATATCTCCACCATCCCAATCTTCGAGTTCGATTGGAATCTCATCAATAACAATTGAATCACCACTAAATGTTTTTATCGAAAATCCAATTTTATTGAATACTTCAATATTTTCAGCAATCA
>JAVCCD010000038.1 GCA_030765665.1 Candidatus Tenebribacter mawsonii
TAGCTTCGTTTTCTGTAAGACCAACCATTACTAATTCATTTATGAATTTTTGCATCAACATTCTCCTTTTGTGCCACTACGGTACAACAATATCTGGAAGCAGCAATTGCCAATTTTTATTTTGTTGTGCAACGGTACAACACATATTCCATACAATTGAAATATTGACAGAAAAACCTTAGAGCTAAGAAATGTTTTGTAATAGTAGTAGTATTTTACTCTGTTATTGTTCTATTGTCTAGAGAAAAAAAATCTATAAAGTTGTGAGGTTTGTATGAGTTCTACAGCGGTTTTAGGCTGTGCATGGGGAGATGAAGCAAAAGCGAAGATAGTTGATGTTCTAGCAAAAGATGCGGATTATGTAGTTCGTTTTCAAGGCGGGAATAATGCTGGCCATACAATTAAATTAAAGGACAAAAAGTTTGTCTTTCATCTTGTTCCATCAGGTATTTTGTATCCTGGAAAGACATGTCTGATCGGGAGCGGTGTTGTTATCGATCCTTTTCAATTATTAGCAGAGATGGATGGATTGAAAGCACAGGGAATTTCATTTGAAAATAGATTTTTCATTGATCCACGAGCTCAGATAGTTCTGCCACTTCATTGCGAATTAGATGGAAAAGCCGAAGCAGACAGCAAACAAACAAATATAGGAACAACAAAACGCGGTATCGGACCTTGCTATTCAGATGCTATTGCGCGATACGGAATCCGTTTCGGAGATCTGTTTGATAAGAAATATCTTACAGAGCGTTTAGAGAACATTATCAGATATCATAATTATCCAATATCAGATGTAAGTATTGTATTAGAAAAATTAGAACAGGTTACCGAACAATTGAGACCATTTCTTAAACAGATACCCTATTTATTGAATGAAGCAGATGATAAAAATATACTTTTTGAAGGAGCTCAAGGCACTCTACTTGATGTAACATTTGGTACATATCCATTCGTTACATCTTCTCATACTTCTTCAGGTGGAATTGCTATCGGAACGGGATTTGGAAAGAAAGTAGACCGGATAGTAGGTATTTTAAAAAGTTATTATACTCGCGTAGGAAAAGGACCATTCCCAACAGAGTTACATGATGAAATTGGAAACAGAATTAGAATACAGGGAAATGAGTTTGGCTCTACAACAGGGAGACCAAGACGTTGCGGATGGTTTGATGCTGTTGCAGCAAAATACACTTCTATGATTAACGGAATAGATGAAATCGCATTTACTTTATTAGATGTTTTATCTGGATTTGATACTTTAAAAATTTGTACAGCTTACAAAATTGGTGACATAATAACAAATGAATTTCCTCATTCGGCAAAAGATCTGGAACAAGCAATTCCTCAATACATTGAACTTCCTGGCTGGAATGATGACATTACTGGCATCACTGAGTACAATAAGCTACCTATAAATGCACAAAAATATATTGCTAAAATTGAGGAAATTATCAGTAAGAATGTAACGATAGTTTCTGTGGGACCAGAAAGGGGACAAACGATCTTCAGATAGTCTTGTTGAGCTGGTTCGCAAAAAATTCTTGACAGTAAGGCTTCATATTTCAGTTTGTTCCAGCCTTTATAAAAAGGTATAAAATAAAGAGTTATCTGATATATAAATTGGAAATTTTAAAGGAGATCTAAGATGAAAAGGACTTATCAACCTCATAATAGAAAGAGGAAAAATAAGCACGGCTTCAGATTAAGAATGTCTACAAAGGCTGGTCGCAAAGTTTTAGCCAGAAGAAGAGCAAAAGGTAGAACCCGCTTAACTGTTAGCGATTAATGCTTTCAATAACCTCAAAAAGAGAATACCAGAGTATTTATAGAGACAATGTAAAAACAGAAGGTAATCTCTTTGTTTTTTTAAAGAAGAAAATACTTGAAGATTATTTTGCAGTTGGAATCGTAGTTAGTAAAAAAGTAGGAAATGCGGTAATTAGAAATAAAGTTAAACGCCGCGTTAGAGCTTTTTTGAGAGAACATGAAGGATTACATCCAACTGGTGTGGAAATGGTGATAATAGCAAAATCCGATGCTGGAAGTGCTATATGGCAAAAAATTAAGGATGAATTAATTCAATTATTTGAAAATATAAAATGAAAATTTTTAACAAAATTGCATTATTGATCATAACTTTTTATAGAAAATTTATTTCTGTTATATTACCACCTTCCTGCCGGTTTACACCAACATGCAGTCAATATTCGTATCAGGCGTTCTCTAAGTATTCATTCCTAAAAGCCCTGAAATTATCGATCTTCAGAATATCAAAGTGTCATCCATTCCATCAGGGTGGACACGATCCGCTACCATAAGGAGAATTCATGGACAAAAAAACACTCTTAGCTGTTTTACTCATACTTGTTGTATTTTGGATAAGTAGCGAATTTGTTTGGAAAAAAAATCAACCAGTAAAGCAAACTCAGCAAACTACCGAAAACGTAACAGACGAATTAAATCAAGCGGCAGAAACTTCTACCCCCTTAACACAATCTCCAACAAATGAAACTGAAATTATTGCATTAGATAACAACATTGATATCAATAATAATATTGTACTAGAAAATGAACTTTTAAAAATAACATTCAGTAACAAGGGTGCAGTTATTAATTCGGTTCAATTAAAAGGATTCTTTATGAATGACAAAGTTTCTTTTGTTGAATTGATCAATGAAAACAGCAGCATCCTGAACACCCGATTGAATGATACAGCCGGTAATATTTCTAATTATTCCAACGTTCCATTCCAATATGAATTGAATGAAGCTTATCGCAAAGTAACTTTTATTTCCAATACAGAAAAAGGAACTTATAAAAAGATCTTTACACTCGAAGATGACTATCAGGTAAACATGGAAACACAACTTAACGGCTTTGAAAATATGAGTGGTTATGAACTTGATTTCAGCAGTGGTATTGCTGATACAGAAGAATACCTGAAAATGAAAAATAGAGAATATGCTGTTCTATCTCAAGTAGATAATGACTACAATAAGATAGCACTTTCTAAATTGAAGGAAGAAAGAAAAGCTACAGGAAGTATAGATTGGGCTGCGATTCGTTCCAAATATTTTACAATGGCGATCATACCAGATGAACTGATTGAGATGAACAA
>JAVCCD010000319.1 GCA_030765665.1 Candidatus Tenebribacter mawsonii
AAAACATCACAAATAAACTTGGCAAAATTTATGAGACATTTGCTTGTTCGCAGATTTGAAAGCTCGATCTTCTCATTTCGCAAAACTCTTGATAACATGATTAATTCTTTTGAATTGATAGAAGAATGGTATGAAAGATTAGGGAAAGTTCCGATTTATAAAAAAGGTAAATTACCTGATGTAGATAGTCTTTTGAAAGAAGTTGACTATGATGTTAAATTAGAACTTGAAGAAATTAATTTTGATGATCAGTTAAAAAAGTTTTATGAAAAAGGTTTAATGATAATCAAAAAAAATGAAATCAAAAATGGTTTCATTGATGATTTAAAAAAAGACATCAAACTTCTTACGAATATTAGAAATAAGTGGAGCAAAGTTTCGATTGATCCGAAACAGGATCATTTCATTGAAATTATTAAAACTCAATTCAAAAAAGAACCAAATCGAAAGATTGTTGTATTTACAGAATTTTCTGATACAGCAAATCATCTTTTTGAGAACGTGAAAGATAAATTCAGAACCTTTAAATATTCATCGGGCGATGCTACAAAAAGAAATAAGAACACAATAAAAGAGAACTTTGACGCAAGTTTTAAAGGTAAACAAAAAGATGATTTTGATTTGCTGATTGCTACCGATTCAATTTCCGAAGGATACAATTTACATAGAGCAGGTACGATTTTCAATTTCGATATTCCTTATAATCCAACCCGTGTAATTCAAAGAATCGGTCGAATTAACAGAATCGATAAAAAAGTATTTGAAGAACTTTTCATTTATAATTATTTTCCAACTGATATTGGAGAAACAGAAACGAGGACAAAAGAGATTTCAACTCTTAAGATTGCTGTAATTCAAGCTATTTTGGGTGAAGACACAAAAGTTCTAACTTCTGAAGAAGAACTTAAATCTTTCTATCATAAACAATATGAAAAAGAACTTGGTAAAAGTGAAAAATTGTCTTGGGATGCAGAATATTTGGATTTCTTTAATAAACTCAAAATATCAAATCCTGAAGTTGTTCAAGAAGCATCAGAAATTCCCCATAGAACAAGAATATTGAGAAGAAATAAAAAGAATAATTCTGGCGTAATTGTATTTGGCAGAAAGGGTGATGAATACACTTTTAAATTTAGTGAAACTGGAAAAGAAGTTCATCCTATCAGTGCAAAAGAATCATTTGAATTATTTGAAGCTGAAGTTACTGAAAAAGCAGAAAAAGTAACAAATACATTCGAAGAGATTTATCAAAAAGTAAAAGATAAATTATTCATCCGAAAGTCACAAATCCCTAATGATAAAGGCAAACGAGATACGATAGAAAAAATTGAAGTAATGTTAAACTTATTACCAAATGAAAAAGATTACCTCGAAGACTTGCTGAATATTATCAAAAATCTTGACGGTTTGCCAGACAGATTTTCAAAACTTATCCGAGCTTTTGATGAGAAGACATTATTATCTGATCTAACAGATTTTAAATTGGAAGTTCCGCATTCATATCTGATGAAAATCTTAAAAAAATCTAACCATATAAATGATGGGAAAGAGAGCTTGATCTTATCGGAAGAATTCAAGAAAGAGGAAAAATGAACAAGATACTAAAAAACGAAAATATGTTATTTCAGAAAGTTATTACGATTTTAGAAAAGGCAAAAAATAATATTGTTCAATCTGTAAATGCAAATATGGTAATTGCTTATTGGCTGATTGGAAGAGAAATAATTCTTGAAATTCAAAATGGTAAAGAGCGAGCAGAATACGGTAAAAATATTATTGAGAATCTTTCAAACGACTTAAACAAAAAGTATGGCTCTGGTTTTTCTACAGCTAATCTGAAAAATTTCAGAGCTTTTTATCTTGCTTTTCAGGAAAAAGAGAAAAGCTACCCATTGGGTACCAAATCTCAAAATCAATCAAAAATGAATATTGAAAAACAGTACACAAATGGTACTAATTCTCAACATATTAAAAAAAGCTACCCAATGGGTGACGAATTCAGTTTGGTTTTTAATCCTCATCTTTCTTGGTCACATTATCGGGCTATTATGCGAGTTAAAGATAAAAATGCCAGAGAATTTTATGAAAAGGAAGCCGCCGAAGCAGGATGGAATAAACGAGAATTAGAAAGACAAATTCATAGTTTCTTTTATGAAAGAATCTTAAAAAGCAACCAACCCGAAAAACTTTTAACTCAGAACAGCAATCTCAGCAACCGTATCAGACCTGAAGAAGTTCTTACTTCTCCCAATGTGTTGGAGTTTTTGAATATTCCCGATAATCCAAAATTGTATGAATCAGATTTGGAAGAGGCAATTATAAACAATTTGCATATGTTTCTTTTGGAAATAGGAAAAGGCTTCTCTTTTGTTGCTCGTCAGAAGAAACTTCAATATAAAGATAAGTCGTTCTTTGTTGATTTAGTTTTTTACAATTATTATTTGAAATGCTTTGTACTTATCGATTTAAAGATCGGAGAATTGTCTCATCAAGATGTTGGTCAAATGGATAGTTATGTTCGTATGTATGAAGATTTGCACAAAGTAGAAGGTGACAATCCAACCATTGGAATAATACTTTGTTCCGAAAAGAACGAAGCAGTTGCAAGATATTCTGTTTTAGATGATAATAAAAACATCTTTGCTTCAAAGTATCATCTCTATCTTCCTTCAGAAAAAGAACTGGAAATAGAATTGATGAGAGAACGGAAATTGATTGAGTTAAAATTATCAGACAAAGAATCTTAGATTTTCATATAAAGAGGAACACATAATTTATGAAAACAATATT
>JAVCCD010000150.1 GCA_030765665.1 Candidatus Tenebribacter mawsonii
AGATCGCTAAAGTAAAAGCTATAAAAATATTTAAACTAATCATATTCATTTTAAAAAGCATTACTGAATATAAAATGATAATTAGAGTTGGAATAATTGACACAATTGCTATATTCTTCCTACCAATCTTCACCGCAAGAGTTCTAGCTCCTAATTCAATATCACCTTCAATATCTTCACCATCCTTCACAATTTCCCTTATAAAAGTATAAAGAAATGCAAAAATTACAATAATCAAAGAATTTTTTAAATTGTTGTTACAAATACCTCCGTATAAGAAGGTGCTTGACGTTGTATAGGCAACCAAAATGTTCCCAGCAAGAAAACTCATTTTAAATGTTTTTGCATAACTAAACAAAAGAATACTATTTATAATAGCAATGAGCACACAATAAATATTTTGAGTAAAGTAGCTTGCTGTTATCCCTAATATAAAAAGCATTATAGAAAAGAGATAAGCTGCTTTTGGTGATATTTTACCTGAAGGTAGAACCCGATCAGGTCTGTTAATTATATCGATTGGAATATCAAAAAAATCATTGATCACATAACCGGCAGCAGCAATAAAAACAGCAGAAATTGCTGCAAATAGTATTGGGAGCAAATTGTTAACAGCTGAATGATAGTACGCCCCGAAAAATACTGAAAGAATTACAAATAAACAATTAAAGGGACGGATTATCTTTAAAAAGGACATCTTGTGTTTTTATGGTAACCGATCTTTAACAATATTTACAAATTCCAAGAGGACGTCATTTGCTTTCATATTTTTTACTAAGTTGTAACAATCTCGAAGAAGTTTCTCGGCTTTCATTTTAGATTTTTCTAAACCTAATAATGAGGGATATGTAGCTTTATGGCCTCTAGAATCACTACCAGGATTTTTTCCAAGCACTTCAAAACTTCCAACCTCGTCCAAAATATCGTCCACAATCTGATAAGCAAGACCTAGATTCAAGGCAAAATTACTAAGAGTAATTGTGAGATTTTCTTCAGCTCCCTCAATTACACATGCTAACTCCATTGCTGCTTGTAATAGAGCACCAGTCTTTTTAAGATGAACATAGCGAAGAGTGTTGATGTTCACTTTTTTCTTTGCAGATAAAATATCTACGGCCTGTCCACCAATCATCCCTCTTGTAGAAACAGCTTTAGATAAAACGTGTATACAATCTAACGCCACTTTTTTATTGCTTACCTCAGTTAATAGTTCAATTGCCTTAGTTATCAGAGCATCACCGGTTAATATTGCAGTTGCTTCTCCAAATTTTTCATGACAACTTGGAATTCCTCTACGTTCTGAAGAATTGTCAACACTTGGAAGATCATCGTGTATGAGCGATGCAGTATGAACTAATTCCAAAGCACAGGCAACAGGCATCAACCTACTTAAACGATTAATATTTTTTCTTCCGATGAGCATCTCATATGTTGCGAAAAACAGAATAGGTCGCATTCGTTTTCCACCACTGAACACACTATATCTCATTGCTTGATGTAATTGTTCAGGATACTCATCTGCAGGTGCCAAATATTGATCTAGAGCTTTTTCTAATAATCTTGATCGCGTCTTAAAATATTCCTGTATTAACAAATTATTCCTCTTTATTATCTTAGTGGAAGGGCTATTTTCTTCCCATTTTTTGCGGATTGGTACATAGCCAAGATTAATTCAAGTGATTTCCTACCGCTTCTACCATCTGTGTTTGGTGTATCTTCACCTCGAAGAGCATCAACAACATTTTGTAAGAAACCCATATGCCCAAAACCATAAACACTTTTAGGATCTGTTTTGGCGGTTTGGATTAATTTATCATCATCATCATAATCTTTGAATTCCCAATAATCAATTTGATTTACAGCTATTCCACCAATTTTCACTGTGCCGTTCTCACCCATTATTGTTATTGAGCCTTCAAGATTTTTTGGAAATGTATTCATAGTAACTTCTATAGTACCAAGTGCACCATTTCTAAAACGTATAATCCCTGTCCCCATGTCTTCAGTTTCTATATTGTGGTTTAAGGTAGATGTAAATGACATCACAGATTCTACAGGACCCATCAACCACTGAATCAGGTCAAAATAATGTGAAGCTTGGTTCATAAAAGCCCCACCATCAAATTCCCAAGTTCCGCGCCATTTAGCAAGATCATAGTAGTCTTGAGGTCGAGTCCATCGTACAGTTGCATTTGCACTGAATAATCTTCCAAATCTCCCTTTATCTATTGCTCTTTTAAGTAATTGGATCGATGGATTTAGGCGGTTCTGTTTAACAACAAAAAGTTCAACTTGATTATCATCACAAGCATTTACAAGAGCATCTGCAGATTTGAGGTCTATACCCATAGGTTTTTCTGTAATTACATTGATCTTCCTTTTTGCAACTTCGATACCCATTTGCGGATGCATTCCACTTGGAGTACAAATTATTACTGCATCAAGGCTCTCTTTATCCAACATTTTCTTATAATCTTTATAATGAGTTTTGATCTTAAATTTATCTGCTGAATCTTTAGCACGCTGTTCAATAATGTCTGTACAGGCAATAACTTCTGCACCTTCAATTTTTGCGATCGCTTCAAAATGTTTTGATGAGATTCTACCGCAGCCGATAAGACCAAATTTCAAATTTTCCATTTACTTTTTCCTCAATTTTAATATGATTTAAGATTATCCAAATAAATAATGAGTTTTTTACTGTCAATGAATAATTGCCTATTGTCAATCGTTTATTACAGGTATGTTTGGTAATATTAATTGAGATTTTAAATTCATTATTCATCCTTCAAATTCTAAAACCGAATAGATTCTAGTTTAGTACAAAACTACTTCTTTGTGCTAAAATACCTGAATGCACAAAGTTACCTAGAAAGTTCTTGACAGAAAAAACCCTCTCTTGAACAAAGAGTACCGATGATAAATTAATAAGGAGTAATAAATTATGACAAAAGCAGATTTAGTAAGAGTTATTTCAGCCGAGACTGGAATTATCCGTAAAGATGTAGCACTTGCAGTTGATGCATTTTTAGATTCAGTGAAAGATTCAATGAAAGATGGTAAGCATATCGAAATCAGAGGATTTGGTACATTCAAACTTAAGGAGCGCAAATCCCGTATAGGTCGTAATCCAAAAACTGATGAAAAAGTTGAAGTTCCTGCACGCATTGTTCCTACATTCAAATTTTCAAGAGCTTTCAAAGAAGAAGTTAACGAAGCTAACAACGATAAATTGAAGTAACATTGGAGGATGAATGCCCTGCGGAAAAAAAAGAAAACGATATAAAATTGCAAATCACAAACGTAAGAAAAGACTTCGCAAGAATAGACATAAGAAAAAAGGTAAATAAATAATTATCTTAAAAATAAATTAGCCGAGTATATTGTTATACTCGGCTTTTTTAATGCTATAAATCTTCTTCTGTAAGTATAATGATTCCATTTTGAAATAATAACTTAGCTGTTAATCCCATTCCTTCAATAATTTTACTCGTATGACTACCATCGTAAATTTTACCATAACCACATGATGGTGAGCTTTGTTTTAAAACAGCTTTTTTACAATTAAATAATTTTGTTATTCGTAAGGTTTCTTTAGCACCCTTTACAAATTGTGATGTAACGTCCTCACCCAATTTATTGATAATTTTATCTTTAATAATTTCAGCTGGAACTCGTGGAGTTTGCAAACCTCCCAACTGCTCAGGGCAAACGGGAATAGCAAAACCTTTCTTTACTATTTCCATTACCTTATTATTTGCATTATCATTCCCATCGTATCGACACTTTATCCCTGCTAGGCAAGCACTAACTAAAATCATGCAAGACTCCAGTTCATAATTTATTTTTCAATTCAGAGAGTTTATTAATTGCTTCAATTGGAGTGAGCTTATTTACATCTAGCTTTCTGATTGTCTCTAATATCTCATTCTTCTCTTCAGATTTTTCTATGATCGCATCAAAAATATCAAGTTGATTAGTATGATAATTAGTTAGTTGTTTCTTCGCTGTTGAGGAAAGACCCTGAGGACTTATCTCATGTTCTTCAAGATTGCTTAAGATCTGTTTTGCCCTTTTAATAACTTTCTCTGGTACACCGGCTAGACGAGCCACTTGAATTCCATAACTCTGATCAGCAAATCCACGCTCAATCTTCCTTAAGAATATTATCTTATCGTTCCATTCTTTTACAACAATATTGAAATTTTTAACTCTTGGAAGAATGTTTTCCAATTCAGTGAGCTCATGATAATGAGTTGCAAAAAGAGTTTTTGCTGATATTTTAGGATTATCATGGATGTATTCAACAATCGACCATGCAAGGCTTAAACCATCAAATGTACTTGTCCCGCGACCGATCTCATCAAGCAAGATGAGCGAATCTGGAGTTGCAGAATTGAGAATATTAGCTGCTTCTATCATCTCTACAAGAAATGTACTTTGCCCCATTGCCAAATTATCAGAAGCTCCAACACGTGTAAATACTTTATCGAAAATTGGCATATTTGCACTTGTTACTGGGATGAAACTTCCCATTTGAGCCATAATAGCTAACAGCCCTACCTGACGCAAGTACGTAGATTTACCTGCCATGTTAGGTCCAGTAATAAGGGATATCTGATTATCTTTATTACTCATTTGTATATCGTTAGGAATGAATTCTTCATCTTTTAATATCTTCTCGATTACTGGGTGTCGACTTTGTTTGATATCAATGTAACCTTCTTCATTGAATTCAGGTTTCACATAATTATTTTTGTATGCTAGTTGTGCAAGGTTTGCCAAGACGTCGATAACAGCTACAACTTCTACATACTTTTGTATTGGTTCAATTTCCTCATATAATTTATCTCTAATATCAATGAACAACTCATACTCTAAATTCTTAATTCTTTCTTCGGCGCCTAATACTTTTGCTTCAAATTCCTTCAATTGCGGACTTATATATCGTTCAGAATTTACTAATGTTTGTTTTCTAATATAGTGCTCTGGAATTTTATCTTTGTGCCTTGCTGTGACCTCTATATAGTAACCAAATACACGATTATAATTGACTTTTAGAGAGGAAATTCCAGTCTTCTTTTTTTCTTCCTCTTCAAGTCTGGCAATCCAGCCTTTTCCATTCTTGCTTACTTCCCGTAATTCATCAAGGTCAGAATTATAGCCATCCTTAATAATCTTCCCTTCAGTTATCAGTATTGGAGAATCTTCAGTTATTGTGTTAGCTATTAATTCAATAATAGTGGAGTAGTCTGCTATTTCTTGTTTTAACGATTTTAGAAAAGTATTCCCAAATTCATTCAGCATACTAGAAAGAATAGAGGCAGTCTCTAAATAATTCTTCAAAGCAATTGCATCACGTGGATTAACACGTTTTGTTCCAATCTTACCAAGAATCCTACTTAGATCCCCGATTGTTTTGAATAAATTCCGAATATCACTTGTGAAAGAAACATTTTCTTTAAGTTCTTCAACTGCATTGAGTCGTAATTCGATTTTTTCTTTATCTAACAAAGGATTCAAAAGCCAATCACGAAGTTTGCGAGCGCCCATTGGTGTTTCAGTTTCATCTAGAACTGAGATCAAGCTTCCAAAAGAATTATTATATCTAATAGATTTAATTAATTCCAAATTTCTTCGGGAGACTTCATCCAATTGCATAAAGTTTCTTATAGAGTAATACTGCATCTTCCCTATATGCTTAAGATCATTATTCTTTAATGATTTTAAATAGGAAATCGCAGCACCAGCAGCAGTTGTTGCAAAAATTTTATTTTCAGCACCAAAACCTTCCAAAGTGGCTGTCCCAAAATGACTTAATAATGCGCGTTCAGCCTCTTCTGGTTCGAAATACCAACTATCAAAAACTGTTATAGCAGGTTCATATTCAATGCCATATGAGGTTATCATATCTTCTATTGCTTCAGCTTGAACAACAATTTCAGAAGGTTTCAATCTTTGTAATTCATTCTTCAATTCATCTTCATCTAATTCAGTAAAGATAAAATCACCTGTTGATGCATCGATGACAGCAAAACCAATGATTTTCGATTTTTGTTCAACGTAAATAGCACCCAAGTAGTTGTGGTCCGCCGAGGAGATGAATTTTTCATCGATTATCGACCCTGGAGTTATGATATCTGTAATTCCTCTTTTAACCAAGCCTTTTGCTTTCTTTGGATCTTCAATCTGTTCACAAATAACTACTTTTAAACCTTGCTTAACCAGTTTATCTAGATAATTATCTAGTGCATGATACGGAAAGCCAGCAAGAGGAATTGGATCATCAGCTTTTTTGTTTCTGGCTGTTAGAGTAATTCCTAAGATCTTAGAAGCAGTTTTTGCATCTTCAAAGAAAGTTTCGTAGAAATCTCCCATTCTGAAAAGCAATAATTTATCTGGATGCTGTTCTTTAATTGCGACAAATTGCTTAAGCATTGGAGTTAATTTTTTTATCTTCATTTTGAATAGCTCAATAACGTTTTATCACATAGGAATCAATATCGTTTTTTTTAAGTTTCTGCATTGCTTTTTTCAAATTATCATTTTCATCAAAAGGACCAGCAGCAACTACAAAGAGTTTGTTATTACTTTTAATCTTTGAAAAAACAATGTATTTATATCCGATAACTTTAATCTTTTTTCCAAGTTTTTCTGCACTTTCTTCCGAACCAAAAGCACCAACTTGAAGATATATTTTCAAATCCTCTCCCGTAGCAGCTTTTGATTCTTTGACAGGTTCTTCTTTTCTGAATGTATTAATTTTAGAGAGATCAATTTCAACTTTATTATTCTTTTTTAAATTATAAATTCTATCTTCAGCCAAATAACAATATTGATGATAAGGAAAGTCCTGCTTCAATTTTTTATAAAACATCAAAGCTTGCTCAAATTTCCCTTGCTTCTCTTTACAAATTGCCATTTTATAATGTAATAGTGGAATGCTGTTCTTTATATATTTAGAAGTTCTCAAGCTTTCCAAAGTATTAAATGCACGTTTATACATCTTCTGTTGTAAATAAGCTTCAGCAATTAAGAAATAAGCATTTTCAATTTGTACATTGTCACCCGATTCTGCAATAAATATCTGGCTTGAAACAATTGAAAGCTGAAATTTTCCCATCTTGAAATAAGATTTTGCGAGCCAATATTGTTTATCTGAAATTTTTTGATCATGAATTTTTTTTAGGTAAGAAACTGCATCTTTATATTCTCGCTTAAAAAAATTGTGTTTTGCTAATTCCAGAAGAGAAAGTTGTCCAAAATGTGTATCATGATCTTCATCATAGATCTTCTTAAAAAGACTTTCCATTGCGTTTCCATCTTTTTCGGTTTTCGCTTTTTTAAATTGATCTTCTTGTGTTAAAATGCAGAAACCTGATGTAATGATAATTGTTAAAATGCAAATAATAAAAATATTTTTTTTCATACTACTCTTCAATAATTTTTTTTCTTACAATACCCCATTCTGGTAATTTTTTGTCAAGGTCGAGTCGAATAATTGTGTTTGGTTTCGTTAATTGTATATGCTCGTTCTCTTCATTAAATATTAATTCAACCTTTATTCTAAGGTCATCTTTGTTATCTGGAAAAATGAATTCGATTTCTTCTCCAACACAAAACTTTGCTTTAATAGAAATAAATACTGAAGTTCCTTCAACCTTTTGGACTTCGCCAAGAAATTGATATTCTCGAATATAAGCTGAAGATCCGTAATATTGTGTATCAGTTGAATCAAATTTATCAAAGAATGCTTCACTGTAGTATCTGTGACTAACTTTATTTAGCTCTTCCTGTATACTGCTAGAAACTATATTTGTGCCTGCATCTATTGCTGTTCTATAAGCACGAGTTACTGCTGCGACATAGTATAA
This sequence comes from Candidatus Tenebribacter mawsonii, assembly GCA_030765665.1. GTDB lineage: Bacteria > Cloacimonadota > Cloacimonadia > Cloacimonadales > TCS61 > Tenebribacter > Tenebribacter mawsonii. Next base: position 7,875 of record JAVCCD010000150.1, read on the forward strand.
ACTTTTCATTCTTCCTTCTATTTTTATACTATCGACTCCAGCTTCTAATAACTGCGGAATCCGCTTAATCAAATTTAAATCTTTAGAGTTAAAAAAATAAGAACCTCTTTCATCTTCTTCAATCTTGAAAAATTCTCCAGGTCTAGATTTCTCTATTAGGTTATATTCCCACCTGCAAGGCTGAGTGCATAATCCTCTATTTGCACTTCGATTATTTAGAAATGCACTTATTAAGCAACGTCCAGAATAGGACATACACATAGCACCGTGAACAAATGTCTCCAATTCGATTCCAGGTACTTTTATCTTAATTTCAGTAATTTCATTAATACCCAATTCACGAGCAAGGATGATACGTTTTGCGCCTAGTTTATACCAAAAATCAACAGCGCTCCAAGATGTCACATTTGCTTGGGTACTAATGTGAATTGCAACATTTGGTGCAAATTCTCTTGCTAAGGCAAACACACCTGGATCTGATATAATAATTGCATCTACACTAATTTCTTGTAGGAATGTAAGGTACTCGGGTAATTGTTCGAGATCAGAATTGTGGGCAAATATATTAACAGTAATGTATAATTTGCGATCATATTGATGACAAAAGTCAACAGCTTCTTTTAAGTTTGTCCTTGAAAAATTTGTACTCTTCGCTCTAAGACCAAAATCGTGTCCGGCAGCATAAACAGCATCAGCACCATAATAAACAGCATATTTCAACTTGTTTAAATCACCAGCAGGTGCAAGTAATTCCATTAACGACTCATTTTTTGTAATAATTCTTCGTTATTTTTTGTTGCCAGCATTTTATTTTTTAGCATTTCAATTCCTTTTAATGGACTCATTCCTTTTAGGAATTGTCGAAGGACAAACATTCTCTGTATTTCTTCTTTAGATAACAAAAGATCTTCACGTCTTGTACCTGATTTCACAAGATCAACAGCAGGATACATTCGGTAATCGCTGATAGATCTATCAAGAACAAGCTCCATATTTCCGGTTCCCTTAAACTCTTCAAAAATAACTTGATCCATCCTACTACCTGTATCTACCAATGCGGTTGCAATAATTGTTAAACTACCTTTTTCTAATGCATTTCTAGCAGCACCAAAGAATTTTTTCGGTCTGTGAAGTGAGCCAGCATCAAGTCCCCCTGATAGTACTCTACCGCTGGAAGGTTGTGCCATATTGAAAGCTCGTGCAAGACGTGTAATACTATCCAGCATTATCACTACATCCTGACCGAGTTCAACCATTCTTTTTGCTTTTTCAATAACCATTTCTGCAACTTGAATGTGATTTTTAGGTTGTTCATCAAATGTTGAACTTACAACTTCTGAATTTGTTGGGACCAACATCCTTCTCATTTCAGTTACTTCTTCAGGTCTCTCATCTACAAGTAACACAATTAGATAAACTTCAGGATGATTTGCAAGAATTGAGTTTGCTATATTTTGCATTAACATGGTTTTCCCAGTTCTTGGTGCAGCGACAATCATTCCCCTCTGACCTTTTCCAATTGGTGTAAATAGATTTATAATTCTTGACGATACATTCTTTTGAGTAGTCTCAAGATTTAATTTTTCTTCAGGAAAATATGGTGTAAGTTTTTCGAATTTTTTTACTTCTAAAACAATCATTGGATCTTCAAAATTAACTGAATCAACACGAATTAAAGCAAAATACTTTTCTTCATCTTTTGGAGCACGAACAGGTCCTGAAATGACATGTCCTTTTTTTAATCCAAATCTTTTGATTTGTGAGCTTGAAACATAGATATCATTTCTGCCATGGGTATAATTGTTCTTTTGAAATCTTAAAAAGCCATATCCATCATCTACAATTTGTAAGCAACCAGTAACAAAGGCTAATCCTTCTTGAGTAGCTTTGATCTCAAATATCCGATGAATCAATTCCTTTTTCTTAAGCCCTTTTATATCATCTAACTCTAATTTTTTTGCAATCTTAGTAAGTTCAGGCATAGTTAATTCGAAAATATTTTTTTGATTGGGTTCATTGTTCATTAATTACTCCTCAAAGAATTGTTATAAAAACTCAATTTCTTCTAATACCTATTAGTTATGGAAGCAAGATTCTGAGCATATTTCCAAGTGTCAAGTAAATTTATAAAATGCCAAACATTAATGAAATAAAATAGTATAAATTAAATTCTTGACACAAAAATATAAGAAAAGAATATTTCGTATGCTCAATAATAAAAAAATATTTTGGAGGAAAAGTATGAAAAAGATTATTGGAATTTTAGTTTTTGTATTTGTAGTTTCAATTGCATTTGCTACAACTATTTATGACATTCAGTACACTGATGTCCCTGGTCCTGATGGATGGTATCCATCACCACTTG
>JAVCCD010000227.1 GCA_030765665.1 Candidatus Tenebribacter mawsonii
AATACTTATCCCGCAAATAAAAAACAGCAAAAGCAAAATCCAATACGCAAAAGTGGTGCTCTCCCGGGCTTGTTCAACAGAGATTCAGTGCCGGATTGGCACGGAATCTCTTATTATGTTAAGTGCCATCTTCTTCTATTTTATTTCAATAATAACATACGCTTAGTTATCGATTTAGATGGAGTAAAAAGTTTATAAAAATACACTCCGCTGGCAACACTTTTATTATTATTGTCTTTACCTTTCCAAATAACTGAATGAGTACTTTTCTCGAAATAACTGTCTGCTAAAGTCTTCACCATTTGACCTTTGATATTGAATATTTCTAACTTTACTCTACCGGATTCTGGCAGATCGAATACTATCTTAGTTTCTGGATTAAATGGGTTAGGATAGTTGGCTAATTGATAATTAACAATTGGTAATTCATTATATAATACTCCTACTGTATCCGCACCAAACTCATAACAACCCATGTCGATTATAGCGATTCCATCATCATCTCCATCCCACACTCTTTGATTATGTAAAAGATCCCAAGGTGGCAGGAAAATGCCCATTGTATCAGGTATGCCTGTATCAATGCAAGGAGAAAACTCTGATAGTTGATATAGATCATTACCTGATAACATAAATAATGGATCTTCGTCTATGTTGCCTTCAAGCCAGTTAATAATGGCTTCATTGGGTGGATTACCAGGATAGATCGCACCTTCTCCACCTTCTATATTGCAATATTCAACATTCAGGATAGAAGGTATAGTAGGCCAGTTACCAGTATTTATTTCATATTCGTAATCTGATTCGTTATTATAAAGAATGTTATTCCGAAAATCAATTTCACCGAATATACCAAGTGGGCAAACATGTGAAGTATTCTGTGTAAATGTACAATTATTTACTTCTACCGAACCAGGACTACTGATATAAGCAATATAATTCCCATTTATTGTAGAATTATTAACAAATGAACAGTTACTAATTTTGATATCAGGAAAGCAATCCTGTTGTGCTGAAATTTGAATTGTATAATATTCTTCATCAGGAAAAGGTGGAATATCCGAATTAGAGAAAACACAATTTTCTAATTCTAAATAATCATCCACTTGGCAGTAAAAATTAGAAATAAATTGATCAGGACCTATTGAGTCGTTATTATCAAAAACACTGTTTTTTATAACTGCATTACCACCATCCAATGAAAAACCAGATGCTTTTTCTGAGATGTTGTTAAGTATATTTAAATTATTAATAAAAAGACCATAACACCTGTATAAGTCAACTGAGTAATGAGAGCTAATATTATTTTCTTCAATTAATAAATTATTCAAGTTAATATTATCACATGATGATATACCAATTACATCTAACATTAATTGACCGGAAGATGTAAAAGTGAAATTCTGTAAATCACAATAGCCCTTTTCTGATCCCATACCATATGTTTTTTCAGAGTAATCATTCAGAAGAATTGTATTATCCATATTCTCGCCAGTTAGATTAACATATTTTTTACCGCCTAACGGAAATATCTGATCGTTCAATTCTCTAGAGTAAGCACCAGAGGAAACATACACAGTTTTAGGATTAAGGCTGTCTGATTCAATTTTTTGAAGTGCTATAGCTATAGTTTGTAAAGGTTCTTCGGGATTTAGGCCACTATTACTATCACTTCCATTAGTTGAAACATACAAATCATGGTTAATTTTTTCTAAGAAATAGTTTTGTATATCGAAAGTAAGAACTCCAGTACTTGATGTTTGATGATTATAACGTGCATAGTAATTAAAATCATCTTGAACTGTAAACGTATCAATAATAACTTCTACATCATTCACTGCATCAGATACAAATATATCCATTATACTACCAGCGAAATTATTATATACACTACATAAATTCACCGGATCAAAAGTTACTGTGGATTCATATAATATATTTATTCCACCACCTGCAATTGCTTGGTTATTGAAAATACTTACTCCAGATAATTCAACAGTTGCTCCTTGAATTTTGATTCCTCCTCCAGAAACTGCTGAATTATTATGAATTCTGCTGTTAATGATACTAACTGATGGAGGAGAATTTGGATAGGGTGTAAATATTAAGACTCCCCCACCTAATCGATATATATCTCCATACATAATTGAACCAGACCCATTTGTAATTGTAAAACCACGCAGAACAGCATTTACTTCTTCATTACCTATTATGACGCATGAACCTTGCTGATTGCCATCAATAATTGTAGTGGAAATATATGTTTCATCTCCAGTAAGTATTTCCAGACTTGCAACTGTAATGTTTTTTCCATTATAGTTTACATTTTCAAAATACCTACCTGGATATACCAGAATTGTATCACTATGAACAGAAGCATTGATTCCTTCCTGGATGGTTGTGAAGTCACCTGAACCATCCTGGTTTATGTGCAAGGTTGTGGAGTTAAGCAGTGAGCAGAAACTTACTAGAGCAAACAACAGACATAATTTAATTTTCATTTTTTCCTCTAAGTTATCCTAAGCCCTATTCTAATCATTAAGAACAGGGCTAAAGGATAGTGCAATTAAATCATAATGTTACTTAAGAAGCAACATTTTTTTATTCAATGTTTTTTCACTTGTTGTTAACCTGTAGAAATACACTCCACTGGCGACTTGCTTTTTGCTGTTATCCGTTCCATCCCAAATCGCTTGATAATGTCCTGAATTCTTATTCTCATTAACAAGAGTTCTGACCTTTTGCCCTTTGACATTGTATACATTAAGTTCAACATCTCCATCATTTGCTAGAGAATATCTTATTGTCGTCGTCGGGTTAAAGGGGTTAGGATAATTCTTATCCAATGAAGTCTTGATGATACCAGGTGTATTATTGCCGGAATCTTTTAACGAAATCAGATAATAGCGATCTTGTGATTTAGAAAAATCAAGTTTCCTTTTGTTCCCTACATCATTAAGATTTTCCTTTATCGAGTAAGTATCTATTACCATATTCTCTGATCTTGCAGTATAGTAGAGTTGAAATTCAACTGAACCAGGATCAAATGCCATAGAATCATTAAGAACATAAGCACAGATTTGAACCAGAGAATCTTCAATTACTTCTGCACCCATACATTCATTGTCTACAAAGATACCTATCTCTGTTGGATTACCCAAAGCTTCAGGATCGAGTTCCACGTATACTGGTATGTAATCTGCTTCTTCAATGTAGGTAAAGCCTTCAGCGGTTGATCTTGTACTTTTGGGAACAGAACCTCCACCTTGTTCTCCCCAATAGAAGCTACAATCATTTGTACAATTAACAACCACCAGATCTCCATAGTTTAATGTCCAATTACTTGCACCAAGCCAACCTAAGGCAGTTTTCGTCAGTGTGAAATCTTTTGTTTGTATCATATCAATATCATCCAGAACTGCTTCGAAAGCATCTAAAGGTTTCATACTGACTTCCGGAAAATATCCTATCCAGTTTATCCTACCTTCAGGTAACATCCCAGCTGTCAAATCTATAGCGGTGAACTGTGACTCAAGAAAGCCTGTTACATCAAGATCAAATGATTGAAGCATAGACACTTTATAACCCTGAGCACTTGTGAATTCGTGTAAAGGATTAGTAAATTCTTCTTCTCCTTCATCCCATACAATTGATTGTCCTGTTCCATTTCTAATCCATTCCACCTCATCCAAAACTGTATTGTCCCAGATATCGTCTAACCAATTTTCTGCTAAATCGGCATCGAGTGAAGTTGTGTTGATGACAGGGAAACACATCCAATTTATAGTTGAATCCAATAATTCAATAGTCTCATTCTTATGATCAATTGCTCGTACTGCACCTATATCTGAAATGGTTCCATCCGGATCAAAGATGGATGGATCTCCAGTGTCAATAAGTGGTGAATAATCTGCTTCAGTCCACAATGGTTTATAGTTTGCATCAACTAATGGACCTTCATTTATATTGCCTGTTCCTGTCCATCCCCCCTGGATGTCGGAATAGGTAACGGTTAAGATGCCACCATAGGATTGAGAATGGAATATTTGATCTTCATCATTATTGTTACCCCAAACAAGGCAGTTATTCATTGTTATATCTCCGGCTAAATGATAAATCCCCACATATCCATCTCCGCTCCAACCATTATCACAAACCGAAACGTTTTCGAGAATTAAATCTGCCCCAATTCTACTCATTGATATTCCAATTTGATTATTATCATATACAGATACATTTTTTAAAATAATATTGTAACCTGAACAATAAACTGCACCCGCACCATTATTAGAAGTTGTATTCAAATTATCAAAGACTTCTACATCCTGGACAATCATATCTGAACTATAAATGTGTAGTCCTGCACCTACACTGGCTTCATTTTCTGTTATTTTAAGTTTCTTTAATGTCGGGCTACTGAATTCACAACGCACTCCCCCCAACGATCCACCTGTAATTGTGAAACCTATCAAACTCGAATTGAAGTCTTCACCACTCATAAAAGTAACAACTCTACCATTATTATTTCCATTTATTATTGTATTATCAATATAGGCTTCATTATTGCTAACATAATAAAAGGATGCGACAATAATTTTTTTCCCATTGAAATTTATGTTTTCAAAGTATTCACCTTCTAATACAATGATAATGTCGCCATCGACTGCTGCATCAATGCCATCTTGTATTGACGAATAGTGAGTTGGTATATAGATATAATTGGGTGCTGAAACATCTAAATCAAAATCTATGTTATCTGTATTTTGATTTGCTGTGATCTCAACTCCAGTTATACTTTCGTCATAACCAAATAAATAAGCTGATACTTCATATTCGCCGTTGTACAATTCAATTTCGTAATAACCTGTTGCATCTGGATGTGTAGTTTTATTACCTGCAGTTATGGTCACATCAGTTATTTGACCATCTCCACTATCTAGAGAAACAGTTCCACTTAACAAACCATGACATCCGGGGGGAGAAATATTGTAAATCGGAGAATTATACATTGTCCAACTTCCATATAATTCTGGGAGATCATACCACGTAGATGATGCCCCACCCCAACCAAAGTTAATGTGAAAATAGTCTACATCTTCATCATTAATCTTATAACCATCACAAACAACAGCATGACCTACATTACCATGGTGTATATTAACAATGGCAGGTTGAGCTGTCTTCATATTAGACATAAGATTCGCTAAATACAAACTAGGTAAATTCGGTATATAATCCGCTGTATAGTAATTAAATTTATCAATTAAAAGATCTGTATAATCTGGATTATAGTTCCAGGAAGCTCCAGAAGAATAATTCATTTCATATGCAACTCCTGAAGTATAGCACAATGCAGCGATTTCATCATCTGTGGGAGTTGGGTTGATACTATTGTAAGTATATCTAAGATCATCTAGATAAGTATTGAGTGGGGAGAAATTACCCTGAATTGAGCTGAATCTGGGAAAATTATTGTCTGGTCCAGCTTCTTGATCAATATAAACTTCACTTGGTTCTCCATCCATCGAAATATAACCATCATTTCCAGTTGTCCAAACCCTATTACCAATATATTCGTGATAATTCAAAATTTGTGATATTGCAATAGCAACACAACCAGCCATACTTCTATTACTGGTAGCGGGATCTATAGGGCAGAAATCATCATAAATTCCTCCTTGATGCCATTCTGTTTCAATCCAACCCCCAGTACTTGTACTATTGTTAGGTGGCCAATACTGCCATTCTCTTTGATTGAAATAAGTAGTGTCTTGAGTAGTATAATACTCCCATAAATCATTCTTAATCAGAACGTCAGGTAATGTCCCATTATTCATTGCATCAATTCTTTCGATCATATCATTCAATAGCATGTGATACAAAATATTCTCAGGATCTGAATCATAATCAAAATCATTCTGTACTGAATAGCTAATGATTGGTTGAATATCAGTGTTAACTGATAGAGCTATAAATCCTAATGGTGAGAGATTAGCAATATAAGCTACTGTAGTTTTCTTATCATCTTTGAATTCGACAACAGCGTCAACATCTAATGAATCATGATACATTTCCAAATAGAATTCAGCTACATCAGTTGCATCGTTAATACTTGCTGGTACTGCGAATATTCTCAGACTTATTGCAACTAAGAATATTAATAAAATAGTCTTTTTCATTACGTTCTCCTTTTGTATTTCTTGGTTCTGTAACACAGAACCCTGTTTATTTACATTTAACTTTTTATTTTATATACAATTACAGATCATTGGGTAAATCTCCCCCTAAATCTAGGTCTGAGAACTTAAAAAAAGGAAAGAGAAAACCC
>JAVCCD010000306.1 GCA_030765665.1 Candidatus Tenebribacter mawsonii
AAGCAAAGTGGATTTGAGAAATTGATCATTGCTTCGGAGAAAGTTAAATAGGCTAATTTTCAATTCAAGCTAAAATAGTTATTCATATTATTTCCTTGCAATTTACATAAACTAAAATCAAATGGATTTGTTTTTTAAATCTGGAGGGTATATGCCAAAACTAACATTTTATGGAGCTACCGGTACAGTAACCGGTTCACGTTTTCATTTAGAAATCGAAGGGAAAAATCTATTGATCGACTGTGGGATGTTTCAAGGTCCTAAGCGCGTTCGTTTAAAAAACTGGGAAGTATTTCCTGTTCCACCTTCAACTTTTGATTTTGTACTTCTCACTCACGCTCATATTGATCACAGTGGTTATCTACCTAAATTTGTACGAGAAGGTTTCAATGGGAAGATAATTTGTACTCATGCAACAGCAGAGCTGTGTAAAGTAATGTTGAAAGATAGTGCTCACATACAAGAAGAAGATGCAAAATGGGCTAATAAAAAAGGATTTTCCAAACACTCACCTGCAATGCCACTATACACAAAAGAGGATGCTGAAAAAACTCTGGAATTGTTTTATCCGATTCATTATGGTGATTTTTTCAAACTTTCAGAAAATACCCGTATTAAACTCCATGATTCTGGTCATATATTGGGTTCTGCACTTGTAGATATAAAAACCAAAACAGCGGAAAAATCTCGTAAAATTCTATTCAGCGGTGATCTGGGACGTCCTGAAATCCCGGTGTTAAACGAACCAGATCAAGTTTATAATGTAGATTATTTAATTTTAGAATCAACTTACGGACAGCGTTTACACGAGTCAACAGATCCCATTTCCGATCTGGTAGATGTTATCGAAAGAAGTATGAAGAGAGGCGGTTCACTGGTAATTCCCGCCTTCAGTGTTGGCAGAACTCAAACATTACTTTACCTTCTACGCTTATTAGAAGAAGAGGGTAAGATCCCTTCCTACCCTATCTTCGTGGATTCACCGATGGCAATAAATGCACTTGAAATTTTTAAAGGTCACATAAAAGATTTTGATCTTAATACGCGAATGCAAAAGATGCAGGGAAAAGATATTTTTCACCCAAAAGATCTTCATATTTGCCGAACGAGAGAGGACTCAATGAGCATAAATAATAATCGTTCAGGCTGCATCATAATTTCAGCCAGCGGCATGGTTACGGGTGGCAGAATTTTACATCATATGGCTCAAAGATTACCTGATCCAAAAAATACTATTTTACTCATGGGCTATCAAGCCGAAGGAACGCGTGGCAGAGTTATCCAAGAAAAGAAAGAGACAGTTAAAATTCATGGAAAGCAGATTCCAATAAATGCTCAAATAGAAATGATCGATGGTTTCTCTGGTCATGCCGATTACAATGAAATGCTGGCCTGGTTGATGCCTTTCAATAAGACACCAAAACAGGTTTTTATGGTTCATGGAGAAGCTGAAGCAAGTCAATCTATGGCAGAAAAAATTAAGCAGACTTATGGCTGGAAAGTAGCAGTTCCAAAGTTTGGTGAGAGTTTTGAACTAGATTAAATAGGAGACTAAATTTGTCATATATAAAAACTATAGATGAAGAAAAAGTGACGGGGAAACTGAAAGAAGTTTATGAGTCAATTGCCGGACGTGGAAGAAAAATGGCTCATGTCTTAAAAGTTCAGAGTTTGAATCCTGAAGCTATGGAAGCACATTATCAATTTTACCGCAGTATAATGTTTGGGAAATCCAACCTTAGCCGTGCACAACGAGAAATGATTGCAACTGTCGTCTCTGTAAAAAATGGTTGTTTATACTGAATTACTCATCATGGAGCGGCGCTCTATCGAATAACAAAAGACAAAAAACTTACCGAATATCTTAAAAAAGATTTTCGTTCAGCAAAAATATCAGATGCAGAAAGAATCATGTTGGAATATGCTGTAAAACTTACATCTGAAACTTGTAACGTAAGCGAAGAAGATTTTTTACTTCTGCGTGAGGGTGGCTTTAATGATGAAACAATTCTGGACATAGTTCAGGTTATCGCATATTTTAATTTCGTGAACCGTTTGGCTTGCGGATTGGGAATTGAGCTAGAAGAATTTTATAAAAATGGAGAATAAAATGGAATTAACTAACAAGCAAAAGGCAAAACTTAAATCTATGGCACAGCATTTGGATGCCATTGTAAAAATTGGTGATAAAGGTGTATCCCCAACTGTTATTAGCAGTATGAATGAGGCTCTAAAAGCTCGAGAGCTAGTAAAATTTTCAGTAGCTCACTCAGATAGGAATATACGTAAAGAGATGATTATTGAACTAGCAGAAACTACTGAATCCATCTTGGTAAACATTATTGGGAAAACAGCACTACTATTTAAAGTGAACCCAGAAAATCCAATTGTGTCAAAAGAGTTATTGAAATAATTTTAATGAAAGAATCAGACCTCTTTGAACCTGTAAAAAACTATTTGGAAACGAGCGGCTACAAGGTTAGAGCCGAAGTTAGAAATTGTGATATTACAGCTACAAAAGGCGATGAACTAATCATTGTAGAATTAAAATTAAGCGCTAATCTACAATTATTTATTCAGGCAACAGACAGGCAGTACATAACCGATTCTGTATATGTTGCAATTCCCAAATCTACTAAAAGATCAAAAAAGCATTGGAAGGGGATTTTGCACATTCTCAGGCGTTTAGAGCTTGGTCTTATTATTGTTGATATTGATAATCCTGTGAATCCGGTTGAGATCGTTTTTCACCCAATAGAATTTCAAAGAAGAAAATTCAAACACCGGAAAAGAGCAATAATAAAAGAAGTTGAGAACCGTTCCCAAAATTTGAATGTTGGTGGTTCCAACAAAAAAAAGATAATAACTGCATACAAAGAAAATGCAATACAAATTGCAGTTTACTTAAGTATAATTGGCGCAACATCTGCCAAAAATTTGCGCGAATACGATTCCAGTAAAAAAACTCTTTCCATTTTATATAGTAATTTCTATGGTTGGTTTCAAAGAATTGATCGTGGTGTTTATGATATCACAGCAAATGGGAAAAAGGAATTAAGAAAATTCCCAGGGTTAGTAAAAAAATATGAAAACTATTTAAGTGATTTTAGGAAAAACAATGAGTAAATTTATCGGAGCTATCGATCAAGGAACAACTAGTACAAGATTTGTTTTATTTAATCATAATAGCAATAAAATTGCTTCCCATCAAATTGAACATAAGCAAATATTTCCGAAAGCCGGTTGGGTAGAACACAATCCTATTGAGATTTGGAATAACACAAAAAAAGTAATAAAAGTAACTTTGCAAAAATCAAAAATATCCGAAAAACAAATTGCAGCGATCGGTATTACAAATCAGCGAGAAACTACAGTTATTTGGAATAAAAAAACTGGAAAACCATATTATAATGCTATTGTCTGGCAAGATACACGCACTAATGATATTTGCAATTCATTAAAAAAACATCAGAAATTATTTCGGGAGAAAACAGGACTGCCAATTGCAACTTATTTTTCAGGTCCAAAAATTAAATGGTTGTTGGATAAAGTGAAAGGTCTTCGGGAAGCAGCAGAAAGTGGTGAAGCTCTATTTGGGACAATGGATAGCTGGATCATATGGAATCTTACAGGTGGAAAACACATTACAGATGTAACAAATGCCAGTAGAACTATGCTGATGAACCTACAAACACTCGATTGGGATGATGAACTATTGCAATTACTTGATATACCACGAAAAATGCTACCTGAAATTTGTTCTTCATCTGAGATTTTTGGAGTAACAAAAACCGCTTTTGTAAATGAAATCCCAATTTCAGGAATCCTGGGTGATCAGCAAGCAGCATTATTTGGTCAAACTTGCTTCCAACCAGGAGATGTAAAAAATACTTATGGTACAGGATGTTTTATTTTACTAAATACAGGTAATGAAATTTGCTACTCTAAAAATGGACTGCTTACAACTGTTGGATACCAGATAAAAGATCAAAAGCCTGTTTACGCATTGGAAGGTTCGGTTGCAATTGCAGGATCATTAATTCAATGGATTCGTGATAACTTCAGTTTAATAA
>JAVCCD010000081.1 GCA_030765665.1 Candidatus Tenebribacter mawsonii
GTACCATAAATTAGAAGCCAACTCTTTCCAAAAATCAAAGCAATAATAGAAGGAACGATCCCCAATAGCAGTGCTGGCAGAAGCAAAGCAATACGGTAAATTGAAGCTTTGAGCGGGAGTCTGCAATGAGCAAATGGTGTAAGATACTTCCATTTAATTCCTATTTGAACTTGTGAAAACGTGAGTTTCCCAAAGATTAAAAATCCGGTCGCATGAAGAACTTCATGAAGGAAAGAACCTAAAATAAATGCAGTTATAAAATAGGGAAGATCTAAATAGATAGATAAAAAACCAAGGGTGAATGTCTGCCAATTCCAAATTAGTATAAAAGGGCAGACAAGACTAACAATAGAAATCAATACGATTGGGATAGCATAATAATTTGCTTTTAAGGTTGAGATTGCAAGATCTTTCATGAATTACTTAAAGAATTCATAACCAATAAGTAGATACATTTCGGATTCGATTCCGATAAGTACACCTCTATTCTGTCTTCCAATACGCATGATATAACCTCTGGAATTTCTAAATTTTAGCTCATACCCTAAAATTGGTTTTCTATTCTCTGCTTGTGACCAGTTTATATCCAATCCCCATTCTTCTGAAGCAAAGCGAAAACCAATGAGAGGAAGATGAATAGTAATATCTTCATCTCTTGATGTTTTAACATTTTCATAATTTATCTCAGTTCGTTTTATTCCGCCATAAAAACCATAAGTAAAATAAGAATCTCTGGTTGCGTAATTTGAGAAATTATGTAGGTAGATGTTATATGACCTAAGTACACTAAATCTTTCATCAAACGTATATATTTTTTGAAAGGTTGATCCACCAATTCCCATTACATCAATTAAATTAAAAATATCCAGTTGTGCTTGAGCACCTGAGATAGGCTTATCATAGTTATATTCTGGTAATTCTGGATAATAAACAGCAGCATTAATATTAAAAATATATTTCATAGGGTCGGCAGCTAGATGTAAACATACGAATGCCAAGACAATTGTAATTAGGATTTTATTTTTATTCATTTATATAACTCTCTAACATTTTATTATACTTACTTAAATCAAAGTGCTAGAGTTCTTTGTCCAGCAATATTCTGCTTTCATTAACATTTATATCTTCTTCCAAGCCAGAAATGTAGAAACCATCTGTAAGAGCAAATTGGATCATCGCTTTATGTTTATTTCGTGTCTTCATTTTTATTTTACGAATACCCATTTCTTTAACATAGTTCTGTTGGAAGGAAGCTAGATTTTTGGCAATCTTGTTCGTCCTGAATTCAGGAATCACCCCTCCCATCCACGAATAGAAATGATCTTCTACTTGAAAACCAACCTTAAAACCAGCTGGCTTGCCTTGCCAAAAAGCAATAAGAATTAGGTGCATTTTATTTGTTAGTCTTTTTTCATAATCACTTACTTCATAAGGATTTTCAAATTCGGGTATTTGTTTTGATATTTCTATTGCTTGCTGGATTGTTCCTTTTTTAATTACCAGATTAGCTTCCATCAGCATATCACTATAAGAATTATTTATGAGATCTTTATTTTCTATTTGAAATAATGTGAGGTATTCTTTACATTGTTCATAAAGTTTGTCCGCACCAATATTTCCAGTCTTATCAATAACTTCAATCTCTACAAAACTACCAAGATTCTCAACTTCATCGATATGAAACTTAACATTATCTATATAATAAATTTCTCTCTTTTTGTTAACGATTACTAAAGTACCGATAGCTTTTAATAACTGCTGTTTTACAAGGTCCTCTTTTCTGGGATGATAATATAAAACTTCAGAACGTTTTGGCCCAGAAATATCTTCTCTATCATAATGCACAAGGCTGTACTCAATATTTCCTTCACGCATTTTGAGGCGTCCGTTTGTTACCTTGAAGTATGTATCTCTTTGGTTATCAATTCCTTTAAGAAGAGCTTTTTCTTGTGTAAGTACATTGCGGATGAATGTCGGATCCGCACATTTTGCTTTTATCTCGATATTTAAAATTGCCAATTATACTAACCGATTTGAGAATTGTAAATTTCAATTATTTTTTCGATAGCATCTTCAATTTCTTTTTTTGTAGTCATTTTACCAGTAGAAAAGCGGATTGTTCCCTTGGCATATTCTATTGGTACATTCATTGCTTCCAGAACATGTGAAAGTGAAGTTGTATGATTATTGCAAGCTGCACCAGCAGAGGCAGCAATTTCAAGAAATAGGGAATATTGGAAATAATCGTTCATATTTAGAAAACTCACGTTCAAAGTGTTTGGTAGTCGTTTTTCAGGATGGCCATTTAGTCTTACATCCGGTATTGCTTTTACTAATCCGTTCCATAACTTGTCACGAGTATTTTTTAAGTGCTCAATATTTTTTGCGAGATCTTGTTTAGCAATTTCACAAGCTTTTCCTAAAGCAACTATTTCAAGAACATTTTCTGTTCCAGCTCTAAAGCCATTTTCCTGTTTAGCTCCAAACATCAATTTTTCGAGTTTAGTGCCTTGTTTGATGTATAATGCACCAACTCCTTTAGGTGCGTAAATTTTATGCCCTGCAATAGAGATCATATCAACATCAAGCTCTAAAACATCTACAGATATTTTCCCAAGAGATTGAGCTGCATCAGTATGCATACAAATACCATTCTCATTTGCTATTTCAGCGATTTCAGCAATTGGTTGTATAGTGCCAACTTCATTATTAGCATGCATAATTGAGATGAGAATTGTTTTGTCAGTTATCGCTTTTTGTACAGATCTAACAGAAACAGAACCATTTCTATCTACGGGTAAGTATGTAACAACAAAGCCATGTCCTTCCAGATATTTACAAACTTCAATAATTGCTGGATGTTCAATTACTGAAGTGATAATATGATTTCCTTTATGCTGGTTAGCAAAAGTATAACCTCTAATAGCATAATTATTTGATTCTGTTCCACCACTTGTGAACACAATCTCTTCTGGTTTGCAATTTATAAGTTCTGCAAGTTGTACTCTAGCTTTAATTATAGCCTTTCTGGAGTTAACCCCGAACCAATGAGAGCTGGATGGGTTTCCAAAATTTTGTGTTAGAAAAGGTTGCATAGCTTCAGCAACTCTTGGGTCTATAGGTGTAGTCGCATTATAATCCAGATAAATTGGTTCCAATTATTTTCACCTCAATAAATTCTCAAGTCATTAATTTACTGTTCTTTCAGTATCTCTCATTTGAATTTCTTTGATCTTGAAATTCTACTGCTTTTTTAAAATTACTTAGATGATAATAAGCTGATCCTAAATTTGCAAGTGATTCAGCAATATCTTCCCTAACGCCTGATTCATGAGATAATTGAAGTGCTAATTGTGCGTAATCAATACTTTTTCGTGCAGAAATTTCCTGATAAGCTTGTGAAAGTTCATTTAAAATCTCAACTCTTTCATTTTGAGTTGCTGTTTTCAAATAGACTTCTAAGCTATCGATGTGTGTGCCAGCCAATAAAAAACTCAACATGCAGGCAATAACTATAATTATCAGAAAATAACGCATTAAGCACCTCTATTTATTAATATGTAGCTGAATAAATATAATTATGAATTTGCGCAAGTATTTTATTTTTTGGTTTGTTTGCTACAACAAAAAAGGGGTGAATAAATCCACCCCAATATTTATTGAAATGTCTATTTAGCTTTTTTTTTCAATTTGGTTATTCTTTTCTTTTGAACACTTGCTTGTTTAGGCGCATCAAAATGCATATTTTCAACGGTGTATAGGAAATCAAGCAACTCTTGATTTGATAAAATCCTTTTTTTGGTTTTCTTAGCTAGTATTTTTTCTGCTTTTTTAATCCAGTATGATACTTTTGCCTCTTGTGCAGTTAAAATTCCAGCTTTTTTAAATGTCTTTAGAAGTTTATTGTGAATAGTTGAGTTTTTAGGATTTCTGAAGTGGGATATTCTTCCATCGTCAGCAATAGAAGTAGATTCCAGTTCTAAGTACGATGCTTTAGGTAGAATTAAACGTGATGAATCCGCATCATCAATATGAGTATTTACAGATACAATAAAATTACTATTTTTTATATGCTTTTTTTGTTCTTCACATGGTAATTCACCATAGAAGAGAACAAAATTATTATTTTCCGGTTCACCTGCTTCAATACCAAGTTTTTGGAAGCCTTGGAAGTTATTAAATTTGGAAGTAGGAAGTATACCTGATCCTTCTTCAAAATTACATACCAGTGATGATATAGCCCAGATGTTCCAAATTGCTTCCTCAGAAATCAGATCACGATTATAGATGAATACTGTTTTTTCGGGAAGGTTAAGCTTCAATGGTTCAACATTGTGTTCAATGTCATCGATATCATCCATTTCTTCTTTAACAAGCTCTATGTTGTGTTGCAGTAATCTTTCAAGTGTTTTTACAATTGGTTCATCATTGTGGAGCTCATCAGCAAAATCATTGAAATCACTAGTTTCTTTTGTTATCAATACCATTTTAGCGCCATTTCTCTGCATTCTGCGAGCAATAGTTTTATGAACCTTACTTATCGTACCAACTATCACAATGCATTTTGCCTTATCGAGATCATCATATGATTTTATTAGATTTGTGTCTGCAAGCTTATCAACAAAACTCTCATATATAGAAAGAGATGATATTTTTGATCCAATTGTATTTGCAACATGTTGTATTAATAATGTTTCCTCAATCGATGAAGTTGGAGAGATATAAACCATTTTAGATTCAGCATTTTTCAATTTTTCTTGAATCATTTCTGCTGCTTCATCATAATTTGTAATTGGAATCCATTGGTCATTATCTCTTCGGAACGGGTGAGTGATCCTATCTTCATCTTCAAATATTTGCCAACCGAATTTACCATCAAAACACAAATCTCTTTGATTGAAAGACCCATTATCCGTAGGTTCGATGATTGTAACATTATTATTTTGCACACTCACTTCAATGTTACATCCAGTTCCGCAAAGTCCACAATTCTGAATAGTTTTTTCACTTAAATGTGGATTAAGTTTAGTATTCGTATTTTTTGGTAGCAAAGCTCCAACAGGGCAAACTTCTATACATTTTCCACAAATTTCACAACTTGTTTTAGAAAGGCTTTCACCAAATTCAGGAGCTACATAAGTTGTAAACCCGCGATAAATGTAACCTAATACGCCAGGTCCTTGAACTTCAGCACAAATTCTTACACATCTGCCGCAATTAATACATTTGTTTGCATCACGACGTATGAATGGGTGGCTGTCATCAATTGGATGCTTATTTTTGCCACCCATGAAAAGATCAACATTAATGTTGTATTTAGTTGCGTAACTTCTAAGATCGCAAGATTCGTTAACATTACAACCACATTCTAAGCATCTATCAGCTTCAGCACGCGCATCTTCTTCTTCAAATCCTGTTTCAACTTCCTTGAAATTTGAGACTCTTAACTTTGATTCTAATTCGGGCATTTTGAAGCGAGGTATTTCTTCATATTGTTCAAATTCTTTTGGATCGATATCCTTTAATTTATTCTCTTTTTTGGAATCGAAAAGCTTAATTGGATCGATCATTGGCTGGTTGTTCAAAAATCTATGGATAGCTTCTGCAGCTTTTCTTCCATCGGCAATAGCTTCGATTGCAGTTGCTGGTCCTCTGCGAAAATCACCACCTGCAAATATGTTGCCAAGTCCCGTAAATTGTGATTCTTCATCAGCAAGTACTGTATCCCATTTTGTTAAAGGTAACTCCTTACCTTTGATTTGATTTGCTTTTTTTACAACAAAAGAGATTTCTGGTTTCTGAGAAATTGCTGCGATTACTGTTCCATAATCTTCTTTAAAAAACTCACCTGTTGGTTCCGGTCTTCTTCTTCCGCTGTCATCCGGTTCGCCAAGTCTCATTTTTTCCATTTTTATAGATTTAAGCATTCCTTTTTTGCCAATATTTTCTACAGGATTTGTAAGAAAATGAAATTTGATCCCTTCCTCTTCAGCTGCATCTACTTCATATGCCTCAGCAGGCATTTCCTGTCTGGTACGCCTGTAAACAAGTGTAACATTTGCTCCTAAACGGGCAGCAGTTCTAGCGCAATCTATGGCAGTGTTCCCACCTCCAATTACAGCTACCTTTTTTTCTAGTTTGATCTTCTTTCCTAAAGTTAGATCTCTTAGAAAATCTACACCTAAGAAACAGCCTTCCAAGTTGTTCCCTTTTACTCTCATAGGAACAGCGTTTTGTGCACCAATAGCAAGGTAAACAGAATCATAATCTTTATTCAATTCAGAAAGAGAAATATCTTTTCCAAGTTGAGTTTTATAGTTGATCTTCATGCCATTTTTGCACATTAGTTTAATTTCTTTATCTAAAATTTTCTTTGGAAGTCTGTATTCTGGAATTCCATATCGTAACCAGCCACCTGCTTTTGGTGCTGATTCAAAAACGGTAACATTATAACCTTTATTAGAAAGATAATATCCGCAGGTAAGTCCGGAAGGTCCGGCACCAACTATTGCAATTTTCTTTCCATTATCAGGATCTTTTTTGGGAACATATTGTGATTTATTAAAGATGTCAAAATCAGCTGCATGTCTTTTAAGTTGACGTATAGCAATCGGTTCATCAACAATATCTCTCCTACATTCTTCTTCGCAGAATGCCGGACATACTCTTCCAATAGAAAGTGGCATCGGTAAGGTCTCTTTAATTATTTTTACAGCTTCCCTGTGCTGACCGTTAGCAATTAGTGAAACGTAACTTTGGATATCAACATGATCTGGACAAGCAACTTTGCATGGAGCTTCACAATCTGCATAGTGATCAGAAAGCAGGAGTTCCAATGCCATTTTTCTTGCTTTATGAACTTCAACAGAATCTGTCTCGATCTCCATTCCACCTAATGCTTCAGTTCCACAAGCAGTAACAAAACCTTTTCTGTTTTTTACTTTAACAGCACAAACCCAACATGAACCGTAGGGTGATAGCTCTTTATCATGGCATAAGGTTGGTATTTCAATTCCGACACTATTTGCAACATCCAGGATCTTTTGTCCTTTTTTTGTTTTTACATCTTTTCCATTTATTTTAATAGTTATCATACTAATTATCCTTTTTTAATAGCATCGAATTTGCAGGCATCATAACAAGCACCACATTTAATACATGCATCCTGGTTAATATTATGAACTTGTTTCCGCTCTCCGGAAATGCAATTTACCGGACATTTCATTGCACAAACAGTGCATCCAATACATTTATCCTCTATCACTTCATATTTAAGAAGTGCTGTACAGACTCCTGCTGGACATGTTTTGTCTTTGATATGGGCAATGTATTCATCTCGAAAATATTTCAAAGTAGTTAAAACCGGATTTGGAGCTGTTTGTCCCAAGCCGCACAATGAACCTTTTATTATATTTTGTGAAAGTTCTTCGAGAGTATCCAAATCCTCCATCTCGCCCTCACCTTCAGAAATCCGAGTTAGGATTTCAAGCATACGTTTTGTTCCTACTCTGCAGAAAGTACATTTACCGCAAGATTCATTTTGTGTGAAGTTCAGGAAAAATTTAGCTATATCAACCATACAACTTGATGTGTCCATTACTACCATGCCGCCGGACCCCATAATCGCACCGGTTTTATTTATAGAATCGTAATCTACAGTTGTGTCTAATAGTTCAGCAGGTAAACAACCACCGGAAGGACCACCTAGTTGAACACCCTTAAATGGTTTTTCGGTTTTCATTCCTCCACCTACATCATAGATTACTTCTTTTAGAGGCATTCCCATTGGAACTTCTATGAGTCCACTGTTCCTGATCTTACCAGCTAAAGCGAATACTTTTGTTCCCGGGCTTTTTTCGGTTCCATAACTAGCATAACTTTTTGCTCCATTCAAAATAATCCAGGCTATGTTCGCAAAAGTTTCAACATTGTTTATATTAGTTGGCTTACCCCAAAGACCAGACTGTGCAGGGAATGGGGGTCTGATACTCGGCATTCCTCGTTTACCTTCAATAGATGCCATCAATGCTGTTTCTTCACCACAAACAAAAGCACCAGCTCCTTCTTTAATGTGGAGCTCAAAACTGAAATCTGTTCCGAATATTTTGTTACCCAAAAATCCTTTTTCAATTGCTTGTCCAATAGCAATTTCTAGATGTTTAATTGCTAATGGATATTCTGCACGGCAATAGATGTAGCCCTCATCAGCACCAATTGCATAAGCACCAATTATCATCCCTTCGATCACACTGTGTGGATCACCCTCTAAAACACTTCTATCCATGAATGCACCAGGGTCTCCTTCATCAGCATTACATACAATATATTTCTTATTATTTTGGGCATTAAAAGCAAATTGCCATTTAAGACCTGTTGGAAAACCAGCTCCACCACGTCCGCGAATACCAGAATTTTTTATTTCATCAATTATAGCTTCTTGACTCATCTCTTTTAGAGATTTTTCTAAAGCTTTGTATCCATCATTATCAAGATAATCATCAATTGAAATGGGATCAATAACTCCGCAATTACGTAGAACTATTCTTTTTTGTTTCTTAAAAGTTTTTTCTTCACTACCTCTAAGAACATTTGAAATTATTACATTTTCTTCAATTGGATTACCTTTGGAAAATGCATTGATAATGTTTCCAATGCTTTCTGGAGTTACTTCACCGTAAGTAATTGATTTCTTTTCATTATCATAAATTTCTACAAGAGGTTCTACAAAACACATTCCAATACAAGCTGTCTTTTTAACTTCTGCATCAATTTTATTCTTCTTGATGTGCTTTAGTATTGCGTCATAAACTTCACCAGCTCCAGCTGCTAATCCGCAACTAGCTAAACCAACTTTTATTAATAAACTCAAATCATCCTCCTATTCATATCTCTTTAATATTTTTCCAATTGAATCAGGAGATAGTTTGCCAAAGGTATTATCATCAATCATGATAACAGGAGCAAGACTACAGCAGCCAAGGCATGCAACTGGCATAACTGTAAATTTACCATCTTTTGTTGTATCTTGTTCTCCAGACAGGTTTAATTGATAGTTGATCTCATTCATAATAGAGTTTGCGTCAGAGACATGACAAGCAGTTCCCTTACAAATTTTAATGATGTGTCTTCCTTGTGGTTTTAATCTGAACATTGAATAAAATGTTGCAACTCCAAAAATATGAGCAAGCTTGATTCCTGTTTTTTTTGAAACGTAACTCATCACTTCTTTTGATAAATATCCTTCAATATCTTGAACATTTTGCAGAAGTGGGATCAGGGCACCTTTTTTTCCAATAAATTTGTTAATTGCAATATCAATCTCGGTTTTATATTTCATAATTTTACATACTCCCCCAAAGATCATATTTGAAAGTAGGTTTTTAAAATCAGGAATTGGATGTCAAATGTTTTTTAAAAAGGGCTGATCATTATAAAAAGAGAAAAGGGAGAAATTGTAAATTGAAAATTGAA
>JAVCCD010000135.1 GCA_030765665.1 Candidatus Tenebribacter mawsonii
AACACCTTTTTTAATAAAGACTCCTTAAATTCAGCATTATATCTGCCCATTTTCATCCTCCTTTTTATGCCTTTTAAGGGGACAACTATTCTGACACATAGGGTCCATATCTTTTGGGAAATACAAATCTTATTCTACACGACATCAATGTTCCCAATATCAAATTTGGTGATTCACTTGCAAAACCTCTGACAGAATATTCTCAAAAAGATAGAGTTGATCTTATTCTTGCAAACCCACCTTTTGGTGGAGTCGTTTCTAATAATAATGAAAACAATTTTCCAAAAACTTATCGCACAAAAGAATCAGCTGACCTTTTTCTAATATTGATGATTCATCTTCTCAAAAATAATGGAAGAGCTGCAATTGTTTTGCCTGACGGTTCGCTTACCGGAGATGGAGTAAAAGAAAGAATAAGAAAGAAATTATTGGATGATTGTAATTTACACACAATAATCAGACTTCCAAATTCTGTTTTTCAACCTTACGCTTCTGTTGCTACAAATTTACTCTTTTTTACAAAAGGTGAGAAAACTAAAGAAATCTGGTATTATGAACATAAACTTCCAGAAGGCTATAAAGCTTATTCTAAAACAAAACCAATCCAATTTTCAGAATTTGATACTTTGAAAAAATGGTGGAAAAATCGGAATGAAAACGAGCAAGCTTGGAAAGTTGATATTGAAACCATTAAAAAAACTGGCTATAATCTTGATATAAAAAATCCACATCAACCTGAACCAGAAAAACAATATTCAAGCTCGGAACTTCTGCAAATGCTTCATACTTCATTTACAAAAAGTGATGATTTGTTGAAACAGCTCAAAAAGGAGCTTGATTGATGGAAATTAAAAACAATAATTTCATATCTGATATTAAAGAAATATTATTTTCTGCCAGAAAAATGGCATATTCTGCTGTTAATTCTGCAATGGTTAATGCTTATTGGCTGATAGGAAAAAGAATTATTGAAGAAGAACAAAATGGTAAAGAACGGGCGAAATACGGGAAAAAAATTTTAAAAAAACTATCTAAAGAATTAAACAGTGAATTTGGAAAAGGATTTGATGAACGAGAATTACGCAGAATCAGACAATTTTATCTCACTTTTCCAAAACGGGACACACTGCGTCCCGAATTGAGTTGGAGTCATTATCGTTTATTAATTAGAGTTTCAAATAAAAAAGCACGAATGTATTATTTGAATGAAACAGCAGAACAACATTGGAGTTACAGAACTTTAGAAAGAAATTACACAACTCATTATTACGAAAGATTATTAAGTTCAACTGATAAAAAGCCGGTGATAACAGAGATGAAAGAAAAAACATCATCTTTAGAAAATAATAATCTCGAATTTATTAAAAATCCTTATGTTCTTGAATTTCTGCAAATTCCCCGGAACACTAATTATACAGAATCAATATTTTCTACTTTGTAATTGCCAGATTCTTTATACATTATATTCAACTTCTCAATCGCATTTAAGTTTGTGCTGTTTATTGCAGATTCAATTTTACTGATAATACTCTGCATTAATCTGTCAGACAAACAGTCCAGCATTTCCTCTTTTGATTTGAAATAATGATAGAAGGCACCTTTTGAAATTCCCAATGCTTCAATAACCATGTTTACAGATGTTTTTGTATAGCCATATTTGTAGAAAAGTTCTTGAGCTTTTTGCAAAATCTCACTTCGTCTTTCTGCTGCTTTTTTTACAATTCGCGCCATATCATTACAATCCTTTATTACTCACTGACCGACCGTCGGTCTATTTATATTTCACAAGTAATAATTGTAAAGTTTTTTTAAAATTTTTATCAATTTTCAAGAGGTATTATCAGTTTTCACCGAGTTTGGCATTTTGTTGCAAGAGGTTTGCCATTTTTGGGTTGCAGCGGTTTGTCATATATGACAAACCCATGGAAAAATTATAAAAATAATTGACAAACAAGAAAAGTCCAATATAATTTGACTAAATTAATAAGGAGGAATAGGAATGATTGAAAATGTATTTGTTGTAAGCAAGCTATCACAAGTGAAAGCAATCAACTCTGAACTGAAAATCAAGATAATTAAAGAACTTATTATAAATCCAGCAACTGGACAACAATTGTCCAAAATATTTGGACTAAGTAAACAAAAAATGCACTATAATTTGAAAGCTCTTTTGAATGTTAACCTAATAGAGATCATAAATATTGGAAATAATAAGGATGTATATTATAGAGCAAAAGCGAAAAATTATATTTTAGATTTTTCTCTTAAGGATAATAATAATGAAGAGAAAGGTGAAAATAATCGAACTCTGATAAACCATATATTGGAATCACACAATATTGATCTGACCAAGATAGCTGCAAATCTTTTAGAAAATTCCCTGAAAATGCAAGCCAAAGAAAAACTCTTAATAGTGAGCGGTGAATACAATATGCCACTTGTTAAGAAAATTCTAATAGAGGCTTCTAAAAGACAGATTGAAGTGACTTTGATGTATAGGGATAAAGAATTATTGGAAGCTAAGCATGATCAGTTTTCTCTGGCGACTTATAGTTGGGATTTTGAGAAATTCAACAGAGCTCTAAAAAATACTGATGTTTATCTTTATCTTAATGGTGAATCAAGATTTATTAATTTAGATAATCCCGTAAAGAAAAAAATCCAGCAGAGAGCTTTTGAAAAAAGTAGGGATATTATTAAAAAAAATAACATTCGTATCGCTATGATGGAAGGATTAATGCATGATGATCTTACAGAAGAGAATATTCTTAATGAGATAAGTTTTTGGAAATCACTTGATGTTGATTACAAAAAACTTGCAGAAGTAACTGAACAAGAATCATTGAAATATTTCAGTAAGAAAACTGTGAGAATATATAATAATGAGGGAACCGATTTTAATTGTAAGATACAAAAAATACAATGTGATTATGGCTCTTTCACGGATCTACACAAACAAAGTCCACTAATATCTATTCCAGGTGGAGAAATCATATTTATTCCAGAAGAAAAAAGTTTCAATGGTGTTATTAAAGCAAAAACAGGGTATCTTTATGGTAAAAGTATTATAAATCCCATGATTAAAATAATTAATAATGAGATCGTGGATTATCAGGCGGAAGTAAACGAAGAGCTGATAACAAAAGCGATTTCCGAGGGTGGTCCCGATGCACGAACGATCTCAACGATTAATATTGGAACAAACTACAATATGAACAAAGTAAATATCGATCCTCTTTATAAAAGTAAATCCAAAGGAATTATCAGTATTAAATGGGGAGAAAATGTTTCGATTGGTGGTTCGATAAAAGGTAGTATTGAATGGCAGATCCAATTGGAAAATCCCAAAATTAAAATAAAATAGGAGAATAAGAATGAAGAGAAAAGAAGTAGTCTTAATGATAGCAATAATAATGCTGTCAATAACGACAGTTTGGGGACAATGGAACATTGATGAAGGATTTGAAGGTGGAGTCATCCCGGCAGATTGGACCATTTATGATGCTAATGGAGATGGAGAAGAATGGATTGCTTACCAAAATACTGGTTACGCTCATAGCGGAGATTGGGTAGCAGCAGCAGCGGATAATACTTACTCCAATGATGATCATGAGTGGCTCATTACACCACAAGTTACTATTCAATCTGGAGATTCATTCATATTCTTTGCCAGAACTTGGTATAGTACAGAAGATTTTAATGTTAAACTTTCCACATCGGGAAATGCAATTAGTGATTTTGATGTAACTCTGGAAAGTATTGTAGATATCGGAGCTGATTATATAGAATATTCCTACGATCTGTCTTCATATTCAGGAAGTAATATTTATCTGGCAATTGAGTGGATACAAGATACTTATTGCCTACTGATTGACGATGTGAAAGTGGGGCAGGCTGAACCGAACGATGTGGGCATGGTTTCGATCGAAATCCCCTCTGCTCATGAATTCCTGAATTCAGAAATATTCCCATCCGGAACGATCCAGAATTATGGAACTTCCGATATTACCGAAGATTTTGATATAACCTGCGAAATTGTAGATGAATCCTTGGTTGTTGTATATAATTCTACGTTCGTATTTTCAGGTACAATCGCTCCCGGCACCACAGAAGTTATTACTTTCACAGATTCTTGGTTAACCGATGAACTAGGTTTGAACACTGTTACAATGACAACACTACTTACTGGAGATGCAAATCCAAATAACGACTTTTTAGTAGAAGAAACAGAGATTGTTCAGCATTACGGATCCGGAGGACCGGATGCTTTTGGTTATCAATGGATAGACAGTACGGAAGAAGGTGGACCTGTTTATGATTGGATAGAAATCAGTGAAACCGGACAATCTGCAATAATGTATGGAGTTAATCAGTTTTATGGGGATGATAATTTTTCCGAACCTATTGAGTTTGGCTTCGATTTTCCCTTTTATGGAATTCCACGATCATATTTTCATGTGGACACAAACGGTGAATTTCTATTAGCCGAGAGTACTTGGTACAATTATTATCCTTCAACAGGATGGGGAACAGATGGGAATATTTTTAATTATTCGTTCCCGATTCCCGGTTACGTTGCAATGCCGGCTTTGGTGGCTGTTTATTGGGATGATTTGCATGTGGATGAAGGAATTGGAGATATTTATTTCCAAACTTTTGGAACTGCTCCTAATCGTTACTGTGTAGTGCAATGGTATAACGTAAGGTTTCATGCCGGAACAGGTGGAGATCCCACTCTCAGCTTTGAAGTTATATTCCATGAGAATGGAGATATTATCTTCCAATATCAAAATGTAGCCAATGGACAGGTTAGCACAATTCCACATGATTACGGACAGAGTTCAACAGTTGCAATTCAAAATGATACCGGTGATATTGGTCTTTGCTACTTAAGAGAAATAGTGGAAAATAATCAATATATTGGTATCGAACCTTATGGTAACATGCTTCAGAATGAACTTGCTATCAAATTCTATACTGGAGATGATAATCAACCACCGGCTTTTGTATATGAAGAAATTGGAAATACATTTGATAACACACCGGAAATTTCTCTTACAATATCAGATATGCATCCCATATTATCCGACACACTTTACTATGATATTGGAAATGGCTGGGAAGGAATTTCACGCACTAATTTTGAAGAACCCAATATCTATTATTATCAGTTTCCGGAAATTTCCAATAGTACAACAGTAAATTATTATTTTGCTGCCACCGATGATTCTCCTGCTCAAAACAGAGGAACTTCACCGGCAAATGCTCCTCAGGAATTTTTCACTTTCAAAATGCTTCCTACTGATGGGGTTGATGTTCTTCTTGCCTACACTAGTGGTCAGGATTAT
>JAVCCD010000198.1 GCA_030765665.1 Candidatus Tenebribacter mawsonii
AGTGACAGCACAAACAAAAGTGGAATGGGTTATCACATAGTGGACGATGAGGGAACACCCGGAGCAACAGTTGACATCGTAAAGAATGGGATTCTGGTAGATCAACAGACTTCACAAGAAAATGCCGCTCTACTTGGTTTGCAGCCAAGTTCCAATATGTTGGCATCTTACGCCGATGATATTCCTCTCATCCGCATGACCAATTTCTGTCTTGCTCCCGGAAAAGGTAGTTTGGATGATCTGATAAAATCTACTGAAAATGGTTATTACATAGATTTTACTAAAACTTGGAGCATCGATGATAATCGAAATAATTTCCAATTCACAACCGAGATCGGCTGGAAGATAAAGAATGGAGAGCTGAAACATATTGTTAAAGAGCCAACATATTTCGGGATCACTCCAGAATTCTGGGCAGCGTGTGATGGCATCTGTGGTGAGGAAGAATGGGATTTCCAAGGCACTTTCCATTGCGGAAAAGGTGAGCCGGGACAAGCTATGCATCTATCTCATGGAGTAGCACCGGCAAGATTTAAAAATATTGTTTGTAATGTGAAAGCGTGATTGGTAAATAGCTCGCGGATATACACAGATAAACACGGATTGGAGTATTAAGTAATTTAAATTTATTTTTGCATCATGTTTTTTTTAATCCGTTCAATCCGTGAAAGACCTCACCCCAACCCTCTCCTGAGAGGAGAGGGAGCAAAAAGCAGGTTCATTCCGGCAGTTGCCGGATTGAACCGAATATTTCAGGATGCATCAGAATGATACATACAATATGTTTGAAATAGATAATTAGGAGATTATTATGAATAAGTTTTGTCATATAGAAATACCTGCACCTGATCTGGAGAAAACCGTAAAATTTTTTACTGATGTCTTTGGTTGGGAAATCCAGATAATGGATGGCGGAAATTATGCATTTTTTCAAGATGGATTAGTTGGTGGCGGATTTGACCCCGATATGGAAGTTGGCAAAGGTGGTCCAAATTTGGTGATCGAGTGTGATGACATTCTAACCAAAATGACTGAGATCGTTGCTGCCGGTGGAAAACAGACCAAAGAAAAAACAGAAATAGGTGGCAGTATGGGATTCTATGCATCTTTTTTAGATGTAAACGGAAACCGTCTTTCTATCTGGAGTAAAACGTAATTTATTTTTAAAGAAATCATTATTATAGGAGTTCGTTTGAATAAAGGTGTTTTATATGCAATAGGAGCATATCTCCTTTGGGGATTTTTCCCGATCTTCTGGAAAATCATTAAATTTGTTTCACCATACGAAATTCTATGTCATAGGATCATTTGGTCGTTTGTTTTTTTATCTATTATTCTTGCTTCTAAAAAGAATTGGAAATGGTTGAAAGAAGTATTTACTCATAAAAAAACACTCATAATTTTTACAATATCCTCTTTGCTATTGGCAATAAATTGGTTGTTATTTATTTGGGCGGTTAATTCCGGATATGTTATTGAAGCAAGTTTAGGCTATTTTATAAATCCATTGTTTTCAGTTTTCCTGGGTGTTGTATTCCTAAAAGAGCGTCCCCGAATATGGCAGTGGATAGCGTTTGGAATTGCCGGTATTGGTGTTTTATATCTAACTTTTGTTCATGGAAGCCTTCCCTGGATCGGGTTGTCTCTTACTTTCACATTTGGAATTTATGGATTTCTTCGGAAAACAGATCCGCTTAATTCAACTGAAGGATTAACAATGAATACAATGATGCTGTTTATTCCGGCTATTATTTTTCTATTATTTAGAGAATTCTCTGGAGTCGGATCATTTGGACATATTGGGTTGAAATTTAATTTCATGCTGATATTGGCTGGTGTAGTTACTTCGCTGCCACTTTTGTTTTTTGCATCAGCTGCAAAAAGGATTGCATTATCTTCATTAGGTATTTTGCAGTATATTGTGCCGATCCTTCAATTCTGTGTTGGATATTTCCTTTACAAAGAATCACTTGATCCTGATAAGTTAATTGGATTTATTTTTGTTTGGATAGCTTTGATGATCTATGCAGCAGAAAGTATTATAGAGAAAAGGAAAATTCAGTTTAATAATACAGTTTCAAAATAGATAGGAGGGGAAAATGGAAATTAGACCTGATAAAAAATTGATCACAAAATCTATTTCTCGTTTTATAGCTCCTGCTGTGAAACGGAAGTTACTGTAGTTCATGCTACTAAGGAGAAATCTTGGGCAGAGATAGATATAAGATCGTTGATTCTTCATATCCATATCACATTACTTGCACTATAAGTAATTGGTATCCAATTTTCATGGATCCTGAAGTTGTTGATATTATTATTGCCAGTCTGAAATATCTTCAAAAGGAAGATTTAATTATATTTGCTTACGTAATTATGGAGAATCATTTACATCTTATTGTAAAATCAGATAATTTAAGTGAAATAATTAGGAGATTTAAATCGTATACTGCTACGGAAATTGTAAATTATTATTCTTCCTCATTAAAAACAAAACAATTAAAAAAGTTTAATTATATAAATAATTTGGCTCATAGTAAACATAAAATTTGGGAAGAAGGATTCCATCCTGTTATGATAGAAAACACAAAGATCATGAGTGTTAAATTAAAATATGTACATGAGAATCCTGTTAGGCGCGGCTATGTGGACGAAATGGAAAGCTGGAGATACTCTAGTGCAAGAAATTATTCTGGGCAGAAAGGATTAATAGATGTTGTTACTGATTGGTGATAAGCAGGAGCTAAACAATTTAACATCACACAGCAGGAGCAGTGTGATGAGGATGGTAAACAACATTTTAATAAATAGGAGGGAAAAATGGAAATTAGACCAGACAAAAAATTGATCACAAAGTCGTGGTTAATTCTTATTTCATTATCAATTGTAGTTGTACTTTTCGCATGTCTTTTACATATAATCCCGGCATTAGACAGTGATGTGGATTTTACGCAATTTTCGTTTTATCTTTGGAGAATAGTGTTTATAGTAATTCTTTTGATGTGGATAATTTCTGCGCCGATCATGCTCTTATGGATCAAGAATTTATCCTACTTTATAGAAGATGATAAAATTGTTATCAAGAAAGGAATCTTAACCAAGATCAAACAGAATATTCCATTTAGAATGATTACAGATTTTATGCTGGAAAGAACTCTTTATGATAGATGGCTGGGAATTGGCTCGATAAAAATTCAAACTGCAGGACAAACCCAAAATGCAACTGGTTATGAAGGTAAACTTTCAGGTTTGATAAACTGGAATGAATTACACGAAAAATTAAGATCAGATTTAACAGAGGCAAGATCATCTTCCAAAGAAATTTCCCAATCTCCTGAAGTTGATAAAGAAGCTCTGGAAAACATTTTAATCGAGCTAAAA
>JAVCCD010000086.1 GCA_030765665.1 Candidatus Tenebribacter mawsonii
AATGATATTGATTTATTGAAAACTCTCGTACCTCGAGTTTCCAACAAGTCAACATCACATAATCATCAACATAATGAAATAAATTTAGAAAAATGTCTACATTAGCGTCGTCTTATAAAGGGGGATATTACAGTGCTAGGTTAGATAGTCCAATAATGGCATTCATTGGGGTTCGAATTTCATGCGACATAGTCGCTAAAAATTGGCTTTTTGCTTGGGTGGCTTCTTCTGCAACTCCTTTGGCCTTTTCAAGCTTCTTTTCGATTTTTTTTCGCTCTGTTATATCGCTAAATGTAATCACTGCTCCAACACATTCACCATTTTTGAATATTGGTTTGCTAGTGTAGTCCACTGGAAATGAACTTAAGTCTTTTCTCCATAATACCTCATCATCAATATGATTGGTTGACCCATCAATATACGTTTTATACATAGAACACCTTTCAACGGGGAAGTCAGATCCGTCAGCATATTTATAATGAGTTAATTCGTGAATATTTTGTCCTATAATCTCTTTATACTTATATCCTAACAAGTTCAGAGCTGAAGAATTCACAAAAGTTGTGACACCCTTATTATCGACACCTAGAATACCCTCACCAGCAGATTCTAGAATTAATCGTCCTTTCTCTTCTGATTCTTGTAGTATTTTTTCAGACTCTTTTCGATCAGTAATGTCAATTAATGTTCCTGTCATCAGCAAAGCGCTTCCATCAGTTTTTCTTTTTGGAACATTTGCTCTTGCCGTTATCCATTTCACAGATCCGTCTTTCCGTAATATTGGATAAGTAGCATTATAAGATTCGTATTTACCAGAAATTGCACCCAAAAATTTATCAAAAGTATCCTCTATCAATGTTTTATAATCTGCATTCAGTTCTCCTGTCTTGTTCAATATTTCAGCCCATTCACTAATACTGTATGATTTATCACCAGATTTGTCTACTTCAAGTCCAATAAGATTTGCTGTTGTGTCCAACGCATGAAAAACGTCTTCTTTTTTAAAATCTATCCACCAGGCACCAACATCTGCTGATTCAAGTGAGCCAAATACCAATTCATTAAGCAATGACAGTTCTGATTCAGCTTTTTTACGTTCAGTCATGTCTATTATTGTTCCATCCAAAACAACAGGTTTCCCTTTCGAATCATATTCGGCCTGACCCTTTTCGAAAATGTACTTAATTTCTCCTTTATAATCGAAAATGCGATATTCAACAGTATAAGATTGGTGTTTCTCAATTGCTCTTGAGACCACTTCACCTATCTTCTCATTATCTTCTGGATGAATAATGCTAGCGAAGGTTCGAACCTTATTTTGCACAAAATCAGAAGCAGGATAACCCGAAAGTGTTTCAATTTCATCACTCATAAAAAGTGTTGTCCAATCTTTATTGATTAAACATTGGAAAACAGTACCGGGAATTGTATTGACAAGGATTTTTAATCGTTCTTCATTTTTTCTGATTTCTTCTTCAACCTTTTTTAAATCAGTTACATCAACAATCCATGCCATTATACTCTGCTTGCCATTATAATTGGTGAAGTAGTAATTTACAATGGTGTCAAGAATATTATTGTCTTTATCAAAAAACTGTATATGATAATTTTCAACAGTTTTTCCGTTTTTAAGTTCACTAAAAATATAATTCCTGTCTTCAATGTTTACATAGTTTTGAGGTGTTGAATCTCCAACTGTTAAACCAAAAATAGATCTAACGTTATCATTGGCATATTGTATAACTGCATCTGAAGTTATGACTACAGCTATTGGGCTGGTATCAAGTATCAATTGAAGGCGTGTTTGTTCTGCTTCCAATTTTGCTTCCATTAACGTTTGCTCTGTCATATCAAAGATGGTTCCATCTAAATAAGTTGCATTACCATCTTTATCATAAATTCCTTGTCCGCGACCGTGCACCCAATGTGTACTACCATTTTTATTGATTATTCGATATTTTAAAATATATGATTCATGATTGGAAATCGCTTTTGCTGCTTTTGCAGAAGTTGATTCACGATCATCAGGATGCATAATATCACCAAAAGTAAGGTTTGGATTATCACCCATGAAGTCTTTAACCTGAAATCCCGACAGTGTTTCAATTTCTTGACTAAGAAACAACATGGTCCAAGGATCATTTGGGAGGTACCGGTATGAAACGCCTGGAATATTTTCTATCAGGGTACTAAGCTGTTCTTCATTCTTCTTTATTTCTTCTTCTGCGTTTTTTCGTTCGGTAATATCAGTTATTGAACCTGCTGCTCTATATGATACCCCATGTTTATCTCGTAAGGATTTACCTCTGGCATTAAACCACCTCCATTCACCTTGCTTTGTTACAAGGCGGTATTCCACATCATAGGGTGTGCCATTTTCAAGGTGTGATTTGAAAGCCTTCAAGGTTGCTTTGCTATCATCTGGGTGGAGTCCGTCACTCCATGATTCCAATTTATTCGGATAGTCTTGTTCATCTTTGTATCCCAATAATTCTCGAAAACGATCTGAATACCAGAAATTTTTACCGGGAATATCAAAATCCCATAAGCCATCACCGCTTCCTGAAGTAGTTAGTGCAAATCGTTCTTTGCTTTCAAGTAAAGCAGCTTCTGATTTTTTCTTATCTGTAATATCAAAACGAATTGATATAAATTCTTGTGGTTGCCCATGATCGTCAAAAATTGGGGCAATGGCTGAATCAACCCAATAAATTGAACCATCCTTTGCTCTATTACAAATCTCTTCGCGCCAAACCTCACCCTTTTTAATGGTGCGCCACAAACTCTTCCATAACTCTTTTGAATGATAGCCAGAATTTACAATATTATGATTCCGTCCAATTAATTCATTTTTGGAATATTTAGCTAATTCACAAAAGTTGTTATTAACGTATGTAATTATTCCTTTTGTATCTGTACGTGAGATTATGGCATTCTCATTAAGGGCTAAATTATTAGAAGATATAATTCTATTTGCTTCTTTTATTTTTGCTTTCTCAATATCGAGATCCTTTATCATGTTCATGTAAAGACGAGAAGTACGATCTTTTGCATCTTCCAGGTGTTTCATGTTCTGCTCACTTCTCTGAAGCTTCCTAAGAAGTATTTTATTCTCTTTAATAATACTTTTTAGTTGTTCTTCCAATTCTTGATTTTGTTCCATATCTAATGATTTTATCCAAATAGTAAAGTTATAAAGGTTTGGTTGTGAAGCGCAGAATTTTTGGGATCCATTTTTAACGGGCATACTTCTGAATAAGAATAAAAACCTGCCATGGGAACATCATTTCCCAATATTTCCCGGGCTGTTGCAATCTCATCCTTTGTTCGTGTACCTAATAGCAATTTTCTACCTGCACACGAAATAAATAAACATCCTTTAACCTTTGGGTCTTTTCCTAATTTATTAAGGGCATCATTAATTGACTTTCGAGAACCATCAATAATTGTATCCCTAGGCGCATTTGCAATCTGTACTTTTGCTCCCAAATTGATTTCCCCAAGAAAAACAATTGCTCCATTTTGATCTGTCAAAACCTGAAAGGGTGTCCTTTGAAATAAGATATTATTTTGCTCATTCAAAACAAGAATAGGAAACTCAGGCCCTGCTTCATTTAGCTCACCCAGACTATTTTTATAGAAATCGATAGCGGGCTTATTATTAATTTCATAGACAATATTTCCTTCAGTTTTGGTTACTTTACCAGGTTCACCCAGAGGAATCCAGCCACTATCAACACCATACTCAAAGACAAAACTACCAGAGAATAATAAGATAGGTACAGAATCGGTATAAACCTTATTCCCGCAAAATTGATATTGCACTTTAAAACGCCATTGATCCCCGGGAACACCACCGAAAATCGGTACCTTGTCGTTTAGCAGGTTTTTTAAGGAAGCAATAATCTTATCATTTTGAGTGCCCACATTCCCTGGTATAGTAAAGCAAAGTCTTGGTTCACTATCGAAACCTTCAGTAGCCTCAACCACTGCTTTCTTACAGGCATTATCAATGTCTTCTGAAAGTGAATCGCCCACTCCTGCGGAAAATACAATTGAATCAGATTTAAACAGTAGCATAACCACCGAGTCTTCTGCAAAACCTAATTCAGAGGACATTTCGCCATCAGTTGTTCCGCCAACCAATTGGATTCCATTCCATTTCATTGTTATTTCATCCAGAAAAGTTTGGAATTCATAATCAATCGCTGAAAACAGGATACACGCATTAGGTATCCTTCCATTTAATTTTGATTCAGCTTGCTCAATCAGTTCTTTAACTGCATCTTCAGTATCGATTTCTTCACTATGACATACAATGAAGTCTAAATCCGTGTTACTGTTATTTGTCTCTTTTTTCATGGTTTCCTTTTTTATATTTAAACTTTCTTTTACTTTAGTGTTTCTTCAATCTCCCTGAATGCTATTATCGCTTTCTTAAAATCATACTTACCTACTGCCCTCTTCAAATCATCAAATTCTTTGCTTTTTAATCCTGCTTCATCAAGTTCCTTAATCAATACCTTGGCTTTCGGTTTTTTCTTTTCAATTAATTCTTTTAGTTGAGGAAGAAGCTCCTTAACCTTTTCTTTGTCTAGTTCAACCGTTTCCTTTTCCTCCTTTAAACCAAGAGAATCAGAAATAGCGATGATCAGTTGCTGAATTTGTTGGTCAAGAGCCAACAGACCTTCTTTCACCTCATCATCTTTACGATCCACAATATCCTGCTCAACAACTTTGGAAAATTCATTGATGTTATCAGCTCCTATGTTCCCACTTACGCCTTTCAACGTGTGAATAACACGCTTGGCAGTATCATAGTCCTTTTTGTTGTAGGTGGTTGAGATCTCTTTGGCAACCTCTTTGTTGTTCTCTGCAAACTTCTTTAGAATATTCAGATAGAGGGATTTTTTGTTATTCAATCTCTTCAAAGCCGCTTCAATGTTCAGTCCAGGGATAGCTGGAATTTCAACATCCTGATCCTTTTTCTTTGGCGACTGCGGACTGTGGACTGTGGACTGAGAACTTCCTACTGCCAACTGCTCACCGGGTTTGATCCACTCAACCATCACTCCAAACATTGAATCGGGATCAATGGGTTTGGTTACCATATCGTTCATTCCCAAATCAAGGCATTTCTCCTTAACTCCCGACATGGCATCAGCGGTCATTGCTATGATCGGCACTTCATCATATTGTTTTAGTTTTCTGATTTCCTCTGTCGCAGTCAGCCCATCCATGACAGGCATCTGGATATCCATAAATACCAATGCATATTTTGAAGGTTCACCGGAAGTTTTCATTTTTTCTACCG
Source organism: Candidatus Tenebribacter mawsonii (assembly GCA_030765665.1). Taxonomy (GTDB): domain Bacteria; phylum Cloacimonadota; class Cloacimonadia; order Cloacimonadales; family TCS61; genus Tenebribacter; species Tenebribacter mawsonii. The sequence goes on from JAVCCD010000086.1 coordinate 5,315, forward strand.
CCTCCAGGCCATTGTTGGCTATCTCAACAACAAAGCCTTCGTCTTCCAGTAATTCTGTGGCCACCTGCTGATTGATCTCATTATCCTCTGTAAGTAGAATGGTCGCTCCGGTAATATTTTGAAGTGCTGTCTCATGCTTTTTCCCTTTCTCTATTCTTGTTCTGGAAGTTCTGATATCCTTTCCAAAAACATCCATGATCGTATCGAATAAAGTTGAATAGGAATATGGTTTTGAAATAAAGCGATTAATACCATGTCCATAGGCCTCTTTTTCCACATCTTCATTCCCGAAGGCACTCATAAGAATAACCGGTATGTTAGATAATGCGGATTCACCTTTTATCTGTTTAACCGTCTCCAATCCATCCATTCCTGGCATTAACCAATCAATTATGATTAAATCATAGGTGTTACTTCTGAGTTCTTCAATACATTCCTCTCCTGACTCTACCAGCTCGATGTTAAACCCAAATGTTTCGATGGTTTCTTTTAAGATAAATCTTGCCGTAGCATTGTCATCACAACCAATAACCTTTAAGGATTTCATATCCTGGGGAGCATGGAATTGAGCACGTTTATTATCGTCCTGCCCTTCTACAATTACGCTGAAGAAAAAAGTGCTGCCTTTTCCTTTTTCACTCTCCAACCAGCAGGTTCCACCCATTAACTCAGCAAGGCGTTTGCTAATGGCTAAACCAAGGCCGGTGCCTCCATATTTTCTAGTAGTTGAACTATCGGCCTGACTAAACTCCTGGAACATTTTTCCCTGTTGTTCTTCTGTTAATCCAACACCTGTGTCTTTTACAGAAAAATTCAATTTCATCTTGTGATCTTCCAATCGCTCGCCAACCGAAACATCAACTACCACTTCCCCTTTTTCTGTAAACTTTATGGCATTGCTACAATAGTTGGTTATTATCTGGCCTATGCGTAATGAGTCACCAATTAAATATAATGGAACGTCATTGGAGATATGTAAGCTAAACTCCAGGCCTTTATCCTGTGCCTTACCTGCATTCAAATTCGCCACATTCTCAAATACTTGCTCTAAATCAAAAGCTACATTTTCAATATTCAGTTTGCCGGCTTCTATTTTTGAAAAATCAAGTATGTCGTTTATAATACCTAAAAGAGAAAAAGCAGATCTGTCAACTTTCTCCAAATAATCTCTTTGTTTAGCATTAAGGTCCGTTTTCAAAGCCAAATTAGAAAGTCCGATAATAGCATTCATCGGAGTCCGTATTTCATGACTCATCGTAGCCAGGAACTGGCTTTTTGATAGTGTTGCAGCCTCTGCAATTTCTTTGGCTTCTTTTAATTCTTCTTCTGCTTTTTTCTTAGCTGTTACATCCCATGAAAGACCTGTGCCTCTTTGAACAGTCCCATCTTGATTTCTAAAAAACACACCACGTGTTGTTATATATCGTAATTCACCAGTTCCAGTAATGGCCCTATATTCATCATCATAGCGATCACCTTTTGCAATAGCATTCTGTACATTCTTTATTACATTGTCAAGATCTTCCGGATGAATATATTTTAACCATCCATCAAGAGTACCATCAAATTCACCTGCTTTCAATCCATATAATGCCTCTTTTGCCTCATCAAAAATTAACTTATTCTCACCTATTATATAGTCCCAACTTCCCATTTTTGCAGATTCCAAAGCAAGATTAAGCCTCTCTTTGCTTTCTTTTAATTGGATCTCACGTACCTTAAGATCAGCAGTTCTTTCTTCAACTTTTAATTCTAAGTTTTCTTGAAAATCTAATAACTCTTGCTCACGTTCAACAATCTTCTGACTCATGAAATTGAATGAATTAGCTAATTGGCCAATCTCACTCTTAGATTTGATACTTAAATTGGTATTATACAAACCTTTAGAAATGTTTTTTGCTGCGTCGGAAAGACGTTTAATTGGTATTGTGATCTTTCTGGAGATGATGAATATTATGATGAAAAGTAGAATGATTACTGCTAACAGTATTCGTATTTGGATTAAAATCTCTTGGTTGATGTCTTTGAGTGCATCCTCTTCTGTTAATCCGATATATACTTTCCATGGTGCTGTGTGGAGAGGAGCATAAATCATCCAATAATTACTTTTAGACCGGGCACTCTGAAATTCGAACTTACCTGCATTCTTTGATATAATAACTTCTCGAAGTTCATCAAACGTTTTTTGATCATATCTGGTCGAGTAATCAACATTAAAAAACTTCTTCCCTATTTCATGCGGATTTACAGAATTATAAAGAAAGGAGGTTTCTGTTGAAATGATATATTGATGAGTGTTTGGGTTGTTATCATCTGTAAGAAATTTTGGTAATTCCTCCAATGGAATATTAATCGTCAATATTGCCCATACTTCCTCATCTTTAAAAATAGGAACTGAAAAAGAGGTCAATAATAAATCCTTATTCACATCATCAATAAATGGTTCTCTCCAGGAGGCTTTCGTTTCTTTTTTATCTTTATAAAACCATTCACTACTATTTTCATAATAATCATGACGATAGCCAATATCAGTCCTTGTTAAGCCAGTATCCGTTTCATAAACATAAGGCGCAAAAAATTCCATATTCTTATCAAATATATAAGGGCTAAAGGCAATGTTTAATCCAAATATTATTGTATCAGATTTTACAGTTTGTTCAAGGTATCTATATAATTTATCTTTATTTATATTCGGATCAAAGAGTAATGCACGTCTGAGTTCCTTTACAACTTCTTCTAGTCTATATAACTCTTTATCAATATCATTGGCATTCTCGTAACTCGTTATAGCCAATTCAGATTTAATTTTTAGTTTAGTTATCTCTTTAAGCTTTTCAATGTTCATATAAGAAATTAAGGCATAGATAATTATGACTGGAGTAACAATCATGATAATCATTTTGGTTTGAATGGATGTTTTTAGATATTTTTTATCTTCATATTTCGACCATAACCAACTCATTACTCCAAGGCTAATCAGTATAAAACCAATAGAGGTATGTATTGCCATACGTGATAGTTTTTCCCAACCATAAGGTAAATCAATATCCATAATGTATGCAAGAACTTCATTTGTAGCTATAACAAGAATTAAAATAGCCAGTCCTCCAAGAATAGAATTGAATTTATTCTTTATGAGATTTAAATTGAAGATAATAAATACAAATCCTGCTAATGAGAAACATATTGCAGTAGTAAAAGCCATTCTGCTTGGGATGATATCTCCAACCATTATATAATGCTCTATAAAAAGATTGTCAATGTAGAGATTAATCCCAAAAATATATTCGATAATTGTTAATGATCCAATTATAAATACTGCTAAACCAAATATGAATGCAGTTTTCTTTTTATTCTTAAGTATAAAAAATAATGATAAACCACTTAAGAAGAATCCAAGTGCAGTATTAAATACCATGGGTACAAAAGCAGCATTAATCTGAATTAAAGACGGCTGATGGGTGTACCATCCTATAAGCACAATACCTCCTAATGCAATGACAATGAAAGAGATTAAATAGGAAATTACTTTTGAGGTTTTAATGTGTTTTTTCACTGAATTCATGTCTTAAAATTATGGTTAAATTAACAATATGAGATGGAATAATTAAATTTCATGGTATTGGCAAACATGGAAAAATCCCGGAATGGATTAAATAGGGTACTTAAGGTTGTAATTATATAAATAACCGGCAAATATCTAAAACGTGAAAAAATAGCGAAAACCTTTATTTGTCTGTAGGAGTTTTTCTCATATTTTATACATTTTTTAAATAACTTCCCTTTAAATGTTATCTTATTCATAATTTTCTTTATATAATTCTTCAATTTTATCATGAAGTAATATGACAAATATAAAAAAAATTACAAGAAGCTATGTTGCATTATTAAATATTACTTGCACTATAAGTAAACTTTTTGGAGTGTTTAGTCCGAAAACGTCAAGTTCGTTCCGATAGTTATCGGAATGCGAAGTTCAGAAAACCATGAGTTTACTGTTGTAAGTGATTGGTTTTATGAACGAGCATAACGAAGAAATTGGCGTTTTCGGGCAAGCACTAATTATTTAGGTGGTAACCTTGCCTGAAAAACAGACATATAAAATTCCACGCAAAAAACGCAGACGAATCGCTAAAAGCGCAAAGAATTTATTCACAAGGTCATATTCTTTGCGATTTTTGTGAATATTCTTGCTTCCGATAATTATCGGAATTGCGTAAAAACTTCCCGATCTTTGCGTGAAATGAATTTATAGGCCGGACTCATTGATAAAATTCTCAATTCTTAATTAAAAAATCCT
>JAVCCD010000228.1 GCA_030765665.1 Candidatus Tenebribacter mawsonii
GAAGTATTGGCAATAGTTAAAATACCTCAAGATAAATTAATTCCTAATGATGTTTTTGTCGGTTTATGTATTGTTCTTGACGAAATTAAAGACCCAGGTAATCTTGGAACAATAATTCGTACAGCTGATTGGTTTGGTATTGAAAATATTATTTGCTCGGAAAACTCAGTCGATGTTTATAATCCAAAAGTGGTTCAGGCTACTATGGGTTCAATTACAAAAGTAAAAGTTTATTACACACAATTAATTGAATTTCTGTCTTCAAAACCAAAGGAAATAAAGATTTTCGGAGCCGTGCTTGAAGGAGAAAACATATATAAAACACAATTAGCCGAAAACGCTCTGATTTTAATCGGTAACGAATCGCAGGGAATTTCTAAAGAATTATTGCCATTGATTGATGAAAATATTTCCATTCCCGGAGGTGTAAAAAATTTTCCATCAAAGGCAGAATCACTAAATGCTTCTATTGCAACTGCTATTATTTGCTCGGAGTTTCAAAGAAGAAAAATTACGGGAAAAGCAAATTAAACACATTTGAACACGCTATTAATCTGGTGTGGTATTACTGCGAATTTTCTGGAGAAATAGATAAATGCGAAAATGATTGAATACTAAAATGCAAGAATAAAAATAATCGCAAAATGAATAAATCTTTTAGTAGAACCATAAAGTTATGTTACCACTAAATTTTCTGTAGAACCTCTTGTGTTTATCACTATCGAGTGATTGTTTTATTATCAATAATCTAACAATAAAACAATTTAAGCATTTGTAGTTTTAAAGAAGAGCGTGAATGCTTACATATATACTTCAAAAACCCAAAATAAACCTATTCTTCCTTTTTCTTTTTTCTATAATTATAGAATTTTTTTGCACCGTATCCGGCTCCAAGGCTTAATAAAATTGCAAGCCCGCTGCCAATTGGGGCTCCGCCACCGGGAACATTTCCTGTTGTTCCATGATTGGGAGGAGGTGGTGGTGGGTCATCGGCTTGAACATTTGTTGTTATTAATGTTGCAAAACATATTATTAAGCCTGCAACAAAAAATTTAATTTTACTTTTCATGTATGTTTGTTTTTAAACCTGACCCATACGGGTCAGGTTCTGAATTATTATTTTATATAAACTTTTTCTGTACTTATTGATTGATCACTAATTACTTTAACAATATAATATCCTTGTTTAACATCAAATTGGAAACTTTTAAACTCATCTCCGTTTATTTTCATATGATCAATTTCCTGTCCCACCAAATTATAAACAACTACATTTGCATCAACAAATTTAGGATTAATTATATAAATAGTGGAATTATTTGAATAAATATCGAAATTATTGTTATCATTCTCATTGATTCCTGATGCGCTTTTTACATGAAGAAGGAAGCGGTCGGGGTTATTGTTGGTTGTACAGGTAAAACTATAGCTACCAAGTTTACTCAAATTAATCGTTTCGTTTTCAAATTTATCTTCTAAAAACAATGATACATTTGAAATAATTGTGTTTTCATAGATTGATATTTGATGTTCGCCGTCAGTAATTACTTTCAGGTTTATTGGAACTATCAACTCATTAGTTATTTCAGGTAAAGCATTAATTGAAAGCTTTACATTATCCCCTGACATAGAATAAATTTGAGGAGAATTACCTGTTCCAAATAATTTATATGCATCATATTGGGTGTCATATAATTCACTTGCATTACTTGTAAACTGTAGATACACTCTGTTATCTAATCCGTTTTTTGTAACCTGAAGAACTAAAACATTTTCGGTATTTTTTGAACTTTTATATGATGTTGAAGTGCTATGTACACGCGACGCATTAGGAATTGTTAATGAAGCAGAGGCTTCATCAGCTTTTACAAAGAAGCCATGCATAGCAGGAATTACTCCATCAGTTAAATCCCCGGTAGTACCATTCCAACTTATATAATCACCTGTAGAACCTTTATAAATATAAACAGAGCCATTTATTCTTGTTCGTAACCATGTCCCATTGTCCCAATCAATAGCGCTTGGGTATGGATTACCGATCAGGTTCCAACCATTGCCTTCATTTATAGTATAGGTTATTGCAGGAATATCAGTACCTGAAGACATATTTCCGGTATGAGGAGTTCCACTAAATGATTTTGTTATATTGCCTGTATATCCTACCATGTATCCATTTCCGGATATAAATAAAGGATTAGCATCATTACTAAAATTTTCCCAACTTGTTCCTTGATTATATGTTCCACTTTCAGCTTCTTTTATATTTATCCAATAATTATGCACCTCATTCCATAAGTAAAAATCAGTTGTTGATGGAATGTTTCCAACATCTACAAATTCAGTACTTATTAACTGATTTTGTACTGGTGAAGATAAAAAATGAAATCCTGTTGTACCCTTACTACTATAACCTGGAATATATCGCTGTACAGTAGCACTTCCTGATACTATTCCGTTTGTTATTAGGGAGCCGGTTCCTGAAGCATCTGAATTGAGGACCAAGCCTGTTGAACCAGCATTATTAGTAAGTGTTCCATTAACTGTCATGTAACCACCAATTTTTATTGTAAGAATAGCATCTGAATTTATCGTTAAATTCATACATTGCACAGGATTACTTGTTGTGCCGTCAGCAGTTGGTTGACTTCCACCAGATGGAATAATTACATCTACTCCTTTTGAAGGTTCATCACCGTTACTCCAGTTGGAAGCTATACCCCAGTCAATAGTTCCTGAAGTTTTCCAAGTTAGTTCATTTTTTGCTTTAGGTGTTCCATTCATATTTATACCGGAATCATCCCAATCATCTGCAAGACTTAAACCACTACTTGAATAATCAAATCTATAAAAAAGATGGTTATCTGTCCATGAAACTGTTGAGTTAGGTACATCATTAAATGAATCAAGAATCTCATTGTCATCATGCCTTAATATTAAACCATCAAGACCTCCGTTGAGATACATACTTGCAAGCTGAAAATCAGGATCAAAACTATAAACTAAATTAAACTCACTTATACCCCTGCTTATTACAATATAACTTTTAGCATTTATAGTCCCTGTTAAATTTAGTGTGGCTGATACTGTAGCACTACCATTATTATAGTGTTCCAAATCTACTTTTTCCAAATTAATCTCACTATCTGTTGTATTATATATTTCTACATATGTGGCATTCGGGGAGGATGTACTATTAACTTCTGTAATAATTAAATCCCCTGATGTAGGTTCTGGATAAGTAACTGTACCGTTACAAGTAACAGTTTTATTAGTTGCATCCGTAGAAGTGGCAGTAATATTTTCACTATTGTAATCACCAACAGCTAATCCAGCTTTTAATCGCACATATATTGGAGTTGAGGCAACTGAACCTCCAGATTGTGTAAGAGTAATTGGATTTGTTGCTGAAAAGCTTCCACCTGTTCCTGTAGATATTTCATAATTTGTTGTTGCAGCAATTGAAATATCAGCGGTTAAATTACTCCCTTCAGCTGTAAATGATTGTTCAGATGAAGGACCACTGCCTTCTTCATATGTAAAACCGGTTAGGGAGGATGTGCTTAGGGTTATTGTTTGGGTTAAGCCAACTAACTCAATATTATCAATTGCTATATCTTCATCTCCATTATTTAAAAAAAATGTAATTTTAATATCAATCAGAGATCCAGTTCCTGTAATGTTTTGCGTAAATTGTACAAATGTATTAGTAATAGAAGTTCCATCACCCAATCCATCATAATCAGTATCAATTTTGGGTTCACCATTTGTACCTGTAATACTACTTTCAATCCAAAGAAGGTCAGTAAAAGAGCCGGAATTATCAATATCATAATCAAAATGTACATAGTCAGCACCATCCCAATCCTGATTAATTCCATCATCATCCTCAGCTAAATAAACTTTTAATTGTAAGTCAGTATAACCTGAGATATTAACATCGTCAATAGTTAAAGTAACCGGTAAAGCAGCCCCCTCTCCATCAATATCTTGTGCACCAAAGAAATATGATCCCTGTATATTGGAAACGGAATATCCTCCACCAATATTTGTACCATCAGTTCTAATGAAAAAATCATAATCACCGTCAGTGAATTCTATTATGGAAGATGTGTATCCTCCAGCAGATTCAAAAGTGACATTATTAATCGTTGTTTGCCCCCACCCATTAAAAGCAAGAGCCATTAAAAAAGTAAATAAAATAATCGTAAACTTTTTCATAATATAATGTTTAATCAATTCAATATTTATCGTAATATATTTTCAAAAAAATAAAAGAAAGCAAACTTAATAAAAAAAAAATGAAACATGTATTTTTTTTCTTAAAAAATTGTTAAATCTTAAACCTTCTACATATCACTTCTATTATCTTTTTTAAAAGGTATAAACCCCCACCCTTACCTCAAAAAATGTATAATCATGGCTGTAGTGATAGCCTATCCCAATATCAAGTAAATTGTGGCGAATGCCGAAACTTGGAATAAAGGTAAGTCTGAATGATTCACCCCAAATAACTCCACAC
>JAVCCD010000342.1 GCA_030765665.1 Candidatus Tenebribacter mawsonii
AAGTAAATAGATTTTCACCAGCATAAACAACATTGGGTAATTTCTTCGCAAATTCGACTGCTCCAGGTACATCCACAATGCTACCAATATTAATACCACAATGGCACACAAAAACACCGATCCTCGGCTTTTGACCTGCTACTTTTTTCTCTTCCGGATAAACTTTTTCTGTAATCTCTGTTCCTCTAACTTCAGAAAGTAGTTCTGCTGCTCCGGCAACTGCACCTGATGCCTGCATAACTGTTTCTGGGATATCTTTAGGAGATACAGCAGGACCACAAACAAAAACACCCGGTCTGGTTGTATCGATCTGTGAAATACCGAGATGCTCGATAAAATTGTATTCATTTAAACGAACACCCAGACTATCGGAAAGTTTTACAATATTTTTTGGTGGATGTAATCCAATAGAAAGGACTACTAAATCAAATTCTTCGATCTGAATTTCACCATTTTCCTGAGCATAATAAAGCTCCAAATTTTCTGTTTCAGATATTTCATTTATTTTGCCAATTCTTCCGCGCTTAAATGTAACTCCCGAATCTTTAGCTTTATCATAATATTTATCGAAATCCTTACCATGAGCTCTAATATCCATAAAAAATATTGTTGGTTCAACAGTAGAGACATGTTCTTTTGCAATAATTGCTTCCTTCATGGCGTACATACAGCACACTGATGAGCAATATGGCATATGTGAATCTTCAGTACGAGATCCAACACATTGAATCCAGGCAACTTTTACAGGAGTTACCCCATCGGATGGTCGTTGCAGATGTCCTTCAAATGGACCTGAAGCAGCTAAAATCCTCTCAAATTGTATACTTGTTACAACATTTTTATATCGACCATACCCAAATTCATGCATCGGAGTTGGATCAAATTTTTCAGCTCCAGTAGCTATGATAACAGAGCCTACATCCAATTCAAGAACTTCACCTTGCATATTATGTACAATTGCATCTGCTTCACAAGCAATCTCACATTGCAAACAGCCTGAACAAATTCCGCATTCCAGACATCGTTTAGCTTCTCTTTGAGCTTCTTCTTCAGAAAACCCAAGTTCCATTTCATCGAAATTTGCTACTCTATCTTCAGGTGCTTGATTTCGCATTGCAACTCTATCTTCATGTGGAACATAGGTTTGATATTCGTGCGCTGGAAGTGGTTCAAATTCTTTTCTCCCTGCAACCAAGTCTTCTCCTAAAATGTATCTTTCAATGGAAATCGCTGCTTCCGATGCTTGTCCTACAGCTTCCACAACTGAAGCTGGTCCTAACACGACATCACCACCGGAGAATATATCTTTTATATTTGTTTGAAAAGTTGTAGAATCTGCAACTATTGTATTCCAGTTTGTTGTTTCCACACCACTTTTTTCAAGTAAATTAAGATCCGAACTTTGTGAAACTGCCACTAGCATATTATCAAAGTCTTCTGTAAATTCCTCTCCTGTAGGTTGAGGTCTTCTTCTTCCGCTGGAATCTTTTTCCCCTAATTCCATCACTGAAAATTTGATTGCTTTAAGCTTACCATCTTTCCTAATATTTTCAATAGGATTTGTTAAAAATTTAAAGGTTACACCTTCTTCTACTGCGGCTTTAATCTCGTGACTCTCAGCAGGCATTTCTCTTCTAGTTCTACGATAAATCAATGTAACTTCAGAACCTAGTCTCCGGGCAGTTCTAGCACAATCGATTGCTGTATTACCACCACCAATAATTGCTACTTTTTTTCCAAGTTCAACCTTCTCACTATAATTTACTTTCTTTAGAAAATCAATGCCACCATATACCCCATCCAGATCTTCACCCTTTATTCTCATGGTTTTACTTAATTGAGCTCCAATTCCAACATAAAATGCCTTAAATCCTTGAAGTCGCAATTTTTCAATATCATTATATGAATTGATCGGATAATTTGTTTTAAGTTCAATACCTTCTTTTAATATTTGGTCAATTTCCCAATCGAGTTCAGTTCTGGAAAGACGATAAGGCGGAATACAGGAACGCATCATTCCACCAGGTTTTGAATCTTTCTCAAAGATCGTTACTTGATATCCCTTCTGTGCTAGATAATAAGCACAAGTAAGTCCAGCAGGTCCAGCACCTATTACAGCAACTTTCTCTTTATCTTTTGCTATTGATTCCTCTTCTTTCTCAAAATCTTCATGGTGAGAATGGATATAATCTGCAATAAAACGTTTTATTGAAGCAAGAGCTAATGGGTCGTCGTATTCACCACGTCTGCATTCACTTTCACACGGATGAAAGCAAACCCTTCCGCAAACTGATGGGAATGGATTGTTTTGTCGAATAAGATCGTAAGCCTCTTTGTATTTCCCTTGTGCTACAAGAGCAACGTAACCCTGAACATGGATACCGGATGGACATCCTATCTGACAAGGAGCAGTCTCTTTTTTATCTATAACGAAGGCATTTGGTGAAGCCTGAGCATAAGGTTTGTAAACTGCAGTTTTTTTTACCAGATTTTCATCGAAAATTGAAACCGTTTGAATTGGACAAACAGTAGCACATTCACCACAACCAGTACATTTATCAAGATCTACAAATCGAGGTTTTTGATAAACAATAGCCTTGAAATTTCCGGCTTCGCCTTCCAATTTTACAAGTTCAGTATTTGTCATCAGATCAATATTTAGATGACGCCCACATTCCACAAGTTTTGGTGAAATTACACACATAGCACAATCATTAGTTGGGAATGTTTTATCTAATTGTGCCATCGTACCACCAATCGCTGGAGATTCTTCCAGTAAGTATACCTTATAACCGGATTCAGCTAGATCAAGGGAGGATTGAATTCCTGCAATTCCCCCACCAATAACCATTAC
>JAVCCD010000062.1 GCA_030765665.1 Candidatus Tenebribacter mawsonii
TGATTCTGGCTTTTGGGGAAATGTAGAGCACTATATTTCAAAACATTCAAATGTTGATTTCAGTTATGGTATTTGCCCAGATTGCTTACAAAAACATTATCCAGAACAATATGACAAAATGAAGAATAGAGGAAAGATTTAAAAAATAAATAACTAATGCAAAATAAAACATCCAACGCTAAATTAATTGAAGGACCTATTGGCAAAACCCTTACTAATATGACTATTGCTATGACGCTTGGAATGGTTGGAATGGTTGCATTTAATTTAGTTGATACATTTTTTGTAGGAAAACTTGGAACTGATCAATTAGCAGCACTAAGCTTTACTTTTCCTGTTGTTCTGGTGGTTTCCAGTGTTGCCCTAGGTTTAGGTATTGGTGCTTCAGCTGTAATTTCACGAGCTATTGGTGAAGGAGATCAACACAGAGTTCAACGTTTAACAACCGATAGTTTACTTCTTTCATTCATAATAGTTTTTGGTTTCGTAATGATCGGACAATTTACAATAGAACCACTGTTTAAAGCACTGGGAGCTACGCCGATAATTATTCCTTATATTAAAACATATATGAGGATTTGGTATTTAGGAATGCCTTTTGTTGTTATCCCAATGGTCGGTAATAATGCGATTCGTGCTACTGGAGATGCTAAAACGCCAAGTATTATCATGCTTATAGCAGTATGTGTGAATACCGTTTTAGATCCTCTGTTAATTTTTGGAATTGGTCCATTCCCAGAACTTGGTATAAAGGGTGCAGCAATTGCGACAATAATAAGCAGATTTACTACCTTTTCTGTGGCTTTATGGGTGTTAACAAAACGCGAAAAAATGATCTCTTACAAAATTCCAAAAATTTCTGAGATTATTGACTCTTGGAAACAAGTTCTTTATATTGGTGTTCCTATTGCAGGAGCTAGGATGATAATACCGATAACAATTGGAATAATTACCCGTATGGTTTCTGTTTATGGAGTTGAAGCGGTTGCTGGATTTGGTGTCGCTTCACGAATTGAATTTTTCTCGCTTGCCGTAATTCATTCATTAGCATCAGTATTTGGTCCATTTCTTGGACAAAATCTGGGGGCAAAAAAATACGACCGAGTTAGTACTGCGATCAATATCAGTCATAGGTTTACAATTATTTGGGAAATTGCAATTTGGATATTATTATTGTTGTTAAAAAATCCAATTGCCAGGATCTTCAATGAAGACCCACAAGTAATCTCTACAATAGCATTATACCTTACAATTGTTCCAATAAGTTATGCATTACAAGGAATTTTTATTTTAAGTACAACTGCTTTAAATGTAATGCACAAACCATTGCAAGCAGCAAGTCTTACCATTTTTCAGATGATTGTATTGTACCTTCCACTTGCCTTATTAGGTTCACATTTATTTGGATTGAAAGGAATATTTGCAGCAGTAGCTTTATCTTATATAGTATCTGGAATTATCTCACGGATTGTTTTATTAAAATACTTGAAAAATGAGATCAAATTATGAACTTAGAAAAGCTCCGTGAATATTGTTTAAGCAAAAAGGGTGCAATAGTAGATTTTCCTTTCGATGATATAACTATGGTGATAAAAGTTGGAGAGAAAATGTTTGCCTTAATGCCTGTAAACGGAGAGCGTGTTAGTATAAATTTAAAAAGCGATCCTCTTGTTGCTCAAGGCTTGAGAGAGAAGTATGAAGCTGTAATACCTGGTTATCACATGAATAAAACTCATTGGAATACTGTGATTATAGACAACACAATTCCAGAGAACATTATAAATACAATGATAGATGATTCATACGATCTGGTTTACTCATCATTATCAAAAAATTTAAAAAATTTGATATTGCAAAGTAGTTCCTAGGGAGAATTTCTTGTATTATAATGTAAGAAGACTATTGGCCCCATTGATAATTCCAAGCTTATTGATAATTTTATCAATGGTTATCAGCTGGCAATGGGACACTATGCTACATCAAGCAGATTTTGATAATGAACTAACCGCTTTCATCGTAATCTTTCCGCTTATCCCCTACCTTCTATTTTCTATTGTTGCCATTTTAGGAATCCGTTCTAATAATTCTGGTTTAATTTTATGTACTATAATTCTTGCTGGAAGCTATTTCGTATTAAACAAACCCGCAGCATATTTAGAAGTTGATACTAATTTCATTATTCCCAGAATTATTTCATTCCTACTTCCTGTTAATATATTAATCTTTACATTAATCAATAAATTTAAATTGAAATCATTTCTTTTGTACACTGCAATTATATTTATTCAGTTTGGAATACTCAGCTTTCTATATAGCCTCATCGAAATTCCTGAGTCAAAACTAATTTTGCAGTTTCATACAGAATTTCCAAATTTTGCTGCTTCTTTACTAATTTTCACTCAGCACCTTTATGGTGTATTCCTTAAAAATTCACTCATTAAAAATATTCCATTGGTTTCTCTTTTTTCATTTATTGTCATTATTGTTTTCATGATTATAAGATTTGTAAATAGCCGAGATGTTAAGAACGGTGGGTATCTATTTGTAATTGTATCTATTTTTCTTGCTGTATCCTCATCGAATCCAATTCCGGCAATAATGCTTTTCTTTACTGCGGCTGGTCTTATACTTCTTATCTCTATTATTGAAGCATCCTTTTCTATGGCATACATAGATGAACTAACCGGATTACATGGTCGTAGAAGTTTAAATGAGACTTTGTCTACATTGAACAAAAATTATGCTATCGCAATGCTTGATATAGATCATTTTAAAAAGTTTAATGACAACTATGGACACAAAACTGGTGATCAGGTATTAAAAATGGTTGCAGCTAAATTAAGTGAAGTTAGTGGTGGTGCTAAATCATTTAGATACGGTGGAGAAGAATTCACAACCATATTCCCTGGTAAAAAAGCCAATGAGGCAAAACCTTTCATGGAAGAATATCGTGAAAAATTGAAAGGAACTGAATTTATAGTTCGCTCTCCAATAAGGAGATCTGCAACTTCTAAAAATAGAGGAAAAGCAAACTCTAAAGACCGTAAGAACGTTACAGTAACCATAAGTATAGGCATTGCAGAATATGGTAAAAATCAAACAAAACCAGAGAAAGTTCTTAAAGCCGCAGATAAAATACTTTACAAAGCAAAGCGCTTAGGTAGAAATAGGGTTGAAATTCAAAAGAAAAAGTAGGAGAAAATTGTGAAAACTGTTAATAAAGATCCAAAAGATAATAGAAAAAGTCATAATACTAATGATATTCCAAACAACAACAAACTACTTACCGATATCTTAGAAAGTTCTTCTTCTGTTTCAATAATATCAACTGATCTCGAACAGAATATTCTATATTGGAACAAAGGATCAGAAAATATTTTTGGTTACAAAGCTGATGAAGTTATTGGTAAAATGAAAGTAAGTATAATTTACGACGGTGCAGAATCAAAAAAGAATGCATTGAAAGCAAAAAAGCATATTATCACATCGAAAAAGGGAACAGAATGTGAGCTTAAGCAGATCACGAAAAGTGGAAAGACGCTCTGGAGCCGCATGACATTGTCACCTCGTTTTGATGATAGCGATAATGTGATTGGTATATTGGGTATAGGGATTGACATAACAAAACATAAAAAATCAGAACATCATCTTCGTGAAGCAATGACGAAATTGAAGAAGACACTTACTGGTATAATCTATGCCACCGAATTAATAATAGAAACAAGAGACCCATATACTGCTGGGCACCAAAGAAGGGTTGCATTATTAGCAAAAGCAATTGCAGAAACCATAAAGCTCTCGGAACAACAAATTGAGGGCGTTTATATGGTCGGAATGATTCACGATGTAGGTAAGATCTCTATTCCAGCTGAGATACTTAGCATGCCTCGTAGGCTTACTCCAGCTGAGTTCAACCTTATCAAGAACCATCCTCAGGCTGGTTATGATATTCTTAAAGATATAGAATTCCCTTGGCCTATTGCAGATATTATAATTCAGCATCATGAACGAATTGATGGGACTGGATATCCTAAAGGGATCAGCGGTAATAAAATTATGCTGGAAGCTAAAATTATTATGGTTGCAGATGTTGTAGACGCTATGGCATCCCACCGCCCATACAGAGCTGCTTTCGGGTTAGAAAGAGCTTTAGGAGAGATCAAACAGAATAAAGGTATTTTGTACGACCCTGTTGTGGTTGATGCTTGTGTTGGTCTATTTAAGAAAAAGAAATTCCATTTTGAGAATAATGATAGCATTTCTCCCCTGCTTACGGATATAAATGTACTGCCCTAATTGTGACAAGATCATCGATACAATAGAAAAACGTTGCCCTACCTGTAATGAGTATCTGCTTCCAAACAAAAATGGTAAATTAGATTTAGTGAAAATATTTGAGAGCTCTGATATAGGTATGACAGCAATTATAAAATCAATTCTAATTAGTGCTGATATCGATTATCTTGTGAAAGGTGAACATATGCAAAGCATTCTTGGTGGGCAATTCAGTTTTGCTTTTGGTGCAGATATAGGAAAAGTTGAGTTCTTCGTTCACATAGATGATGAGGAAGTTGCTACTGAACTACTTACAGAAATCAATAGCGAATAACTGACCTTAGTTTCGTTTTATATTTATTCAAGTTCCTATGTAATTTCAAATCTAACCTTATCAAAAAGGAGATCAGTGAAATATATAATATCGTCGATCATAATTTTAACTTTCTTCTTAAGTTGCAATAATCAAACGCAACCACCTATTGCCAAAATTTCTCCTGACACAACCTATATTCATAATGTTAAACTCATAGATAATTATGCTTGGCTTAAAGATAAAACAAGAAAAGACCCAGATGTTTTAGAATATGTAAATTCGGAAAATGAATATACTAATAAAATTATGAAGAAAACTGGAAAATTGCAGAA
>JAVCCD010000143.1 GCA_030765665.1 Candidatus Tenebribacter mawsonii
ACAGGAATTCCGTTATTAAGAATTCCCACATCAAATGTATCTACTCCCAAAAATATTACGTTAGAAAAATTAACATCAAGTTCGATAGGCTCATCCGTCCAAATAGGGGTTGCGCTTCCACCTAGAACGTTACAATCGTAAAAACACCAGCGAATAGCACCTTCTTCATGTTGCCCGGGAGCTGTAAGCCAAGGTGCAGTTTCTGTCTTAGATTCCATATGAGCACGACCTATACGATGATATTTATCTGTATAAAGTGCATCAATAAACTCACGATGAATGTGAGCTGATGGTCCTTCTGTTTGACCTTCATTAAACCACCCGTAACGAGAGTTTCCAACAAATGCCGTTAGAAAATTTTCAATATTTATCATCCTTTCCCCAATTCCATCGTTGTGATCAAAAGAGCCACAATTACAACCATGAGTATATACAAATGTATAATTATGATCCACACCATTTACCATATTAAAATTAGTATTTGTAATATCTGAATTATTCAATCTCATGGCATATTCGTAGTTAGAATGACCTGCATGATGAATAAAAGAGTGTCCTTCATTGATTTCTGCAATTAATTCATACCCCGTCCATGTTCCTAAATCTCTATCATACATTGTTGTAATATTATGCTCTTCCGGAATTCCAGTAGTTTCATAACCATTCTCATTTTGATAACCTATTAACAATTCAATATAGTCAGCACCCCAAGTTAAGGGATCGTTATACATGTTTTCACCAACAAGAAGTGGATCACGAAGTTCACCAAGTACCGGTTGTGTCTGGTATGAAATTGTTTTGTTCAACATATTTTCTAGATCTGTTACGCTACTGAATGAAAACCGTGCAACAGCAACTTCGGGATAAAGATCATCTTCACCGATTTCACCCCAACTATTATCTCCATCATCATTCCAATTTCCATCTAAAGCCGAATAATAGAGATCTGATGGGATGCCGTTATCCTCATAACCGGTTCCAGAATCTACTGTACAATAAAATCCACGATATGGAACATGCTCCACATCACCAGCAAGTAGAACGTACTCAATTTCATGTTCCTGATATTCCTGGATTATGTAATTCCTAATCTTTTCCTGTTGATCCTGACCAGTCATTGACGAATAAATATCTTCAACTGTTTTTAATTCCGAGATCATTCCCTGTTGAAGATAAACTTCTCGCATTTCGTTAAAGTTATCTTCAAACTGTGCAGGGGTAATTATAAGCAGTTGATATTCACCTTCACGGGATTGAACCACTGGATAGCGATTAATCAGGGTTGGATTTTGTGCAATTCTACTTACTCTTGATAGCGCATTTTCGCTAGATTGCAAATTGTCTAATGCACTTTGTGCTTTAGTATCTGTTTTTGTGTTAATTGTAATTGTAACTTCTTCATAATATGAAAGTAATCCCGTTTCTGGGATATATGTAACTGGTGTGAATGTGTTAAGAGCTATTGAATATCCATGTAAGAATTGTGTGGTCAACTCACCGTTCAGCTTTTGAGGATATACCATTGAAGAGCTGTATAGGGTGTTATCTTTAATAAATTCATTCGAACTTGGCATAGAAACAGGTCTAACTTGCTGTTTTGGATATAAAAGATGAGATCCCGGAATTTTTATTTCATTACTTCCTGCTATATCAATTGATTCTGCAATTTCTCCTGGAGGTAGTAATAGTGTGATCGCTCTATATGGAAGAACAGGTTCACCTTTTTTTGCCTGTTGCTGAGTATTCTCAAATTCTATTGTTTGATAATTTCCAATTTCAGAAATTTTATAATTACTAAAATGATATGTCTTTTGAATTACACTGGCATTCAACCAAATTGATGAAATGATTAATAAAATGATAAATGTTTTCTTCATAATATATTCCTTTGCTTTATTTTTAATAAATATTATGCAAATTTCGAGCCAACGGTTTAATTAAATTATTAGCATAATATACAAATTCACAATCAACCTTCAGATACAAATAGATTTACTTAAATCCTACCTGAAGATCGATTAATGGGATAATTTTTGTACTTCTCTGCAACGTTGAAGGATAATCCGAATAGCTTAATTTATATCCTGCAGATAATGCGAATTTGCGATTTATTTTCCAAATAATGAGTAATTTATGCTCATAAGAAAATTCACAATACTCTTTATCCATGATGAATTTATCAATATCTACCAAATATTCAAATTTAGGTGAAATATTACCTCTCACGTCAAAACCAACATTGAACATAATATTTTCATGATAAATAGAAGTTCTGTTGTAAACAATCGGCATATCTATTGTAGGAAAATCACTATCGCCTACTGTTAGTGCTACAGAAAAACCTATCTTAGGTATGAAGTTGAAATATTCATTGTATCTATAAGAAAGCATAAACTGATTATTTAGAACAAATATTTGAGGGATTATTGAATTATCGGGTAAAATGCCAAATGCACCTTCTTTTGCCATGACATTTAAAAAGAGAGTTGGGTAAATTAAACTATGTTTTGATGCGAACTTCCAACCATCAAGATCTCTCCAGAATTTTTTTACTGTTATATTGGGCATAACAAGATCAGCAAGAGCATATGTAGAGAGTTCGGTAGTTTCATTTAAACCGTAACTAAGTGGTTGGAAAAGTCCAACTTCCCATCTTCCCTGCGGTAACACATCAGTTGTTCCCTTCGACCAAATTGCGGTTTCTGC
>JAVCCD010000145.1 GCA_030765665.1 Candidatus Tenebribacter mawsonii
GATAGAGTATTTGTGGCAGCGACGGGAAATTTATTTAGTCCAAATGAAGAACGGGGAATTTACCGTAGTGATGATGGCGGGATTTCTTGGGATAGGAAACTTTTTGTAACTGATTCCACAGCAGCTATAGATCTTGTTCAGCATCCTACAAATCCAAGTGTCTTATATGCATCAATGTGGGAACGCATGAGGGGTAGAGAATACCGTCGCTCTGGTGGATATTCTTCTGGAATTTATAAGTCAATTGATGGTGGTGATACGTGGGATGAATTAACAAATGGTCTTCCAGATCATGAAGGCGTAGGAAGAATTGGATTGGCAATTGCAAAAAGTAATCCGGAAGTATTGTATGCATTCTATGATCAGCAACCAGTTGGAAACTATTCATTCTTAGGAATATTTAAAACCACAGATGGAGGGGCAAGTTGGAGTCAAACCAATGATAGTAACATAACCGATATGAATTCCAGTTTTGGGTGGTATTTTGGACAAATCAGTGTAGATCCTTCTAATGAAGATAGGGTTTATGCATTAGGAGTGGCATTATGCCGAACCGAAAATGGTGGTGATAGCTGGCAAATAATCGCTGATTATGGGAATATGGATGAAATTCATGTAGATCATCATGCTATATTAATTGATGAATTTACAGGTAGGATTGTTGAAGGAAACGATGGTGGATTGTATACGAGTACTGACTATGGTAATAATTGGGAAAAATTAGATAATATTCCACTTACACAATTTTATGCTATTGAAATGGACTTCCTAAATCCAGAAAGAATTTATGGTGGCACTCAAGACAACAGTACAATAAGAACAATGACCGGTGCTCTGGATGACTGGAACGTAATACTGGGAGGAGATGGTTTCTATTGTAAAGTCGATCACACAGATTCCAGTATAATTTTTGCTGAATCGCAATGGGGCAATTTATATAGATCTACGAATGGAGGTAATTGGTTTGATTATATTGCAAGTCAGATGAGTAATGATCGCAAAAACTGGTCATCTCCGCTTGCAATGCATCCTGTTGATTCAACGATACTATATTTTGGAACATATCGAGTGTGGAAAACAACAAACAGTGGGGATTACTGGGAAGCTGTGAGTAGTGATCTTACCGATGGTGATTTCGGAACAAGTTATCATACAGTTAGTACAATAGGAGTGAATCCGAGTTATCCTAATGTTGTTATTGCAGGAACAGATGATGGTAATGTACATGTTTCAACTGATGATGGTGAGAGCTGGACAGATGTTACGGCAGGCTTACCAGATAGATGGATAACGCGAGTGGCTGGTGATCCTTTTGAAATGAACACGATCTATGTTACCGTATCAGGTTTCCGCTGGGATGAAGCATACTCGCATGTATTTAAATCAACAGATCTCGGTCAAAATTGGATTCCGATATCTTCCAATCTTCCTCAAATTCCAATTAACTGCATTACTCTCGATCCAGAAGTTCCAAGCAGAATTTTTGTTGGTTCAGATGCAGGTGTATACTTTACTGAGAATGGGGGAGATGAGTGGCAAAGTCTTTCTGATGGATTACCCAATGTACCGGTTATTGATATGATAATTCACAATCCTACCCGAACATTGTTACTGGGAACTTATGGCTGTTCCGCATACACAATGGATCTTGATGATTTGAACACAGATGCCGAAGAAAATGTTATTTCTGTTGGTGCAAAATTACTTCAAAATTATCCTAACCCATTTAACCCAGAAACTACGATCGCGTTCAATTTACTGAAATCAGCTTCCCATGCCGAGATTAAAATATTTAACATAAAAGGGCAAAAAATAAAAACTTTTAGAATTTTAAATCCTATAGTAAATTCTGAAAATAGGGTTGTTTGGGATGGGAAAAACGAGTTTGGTAATCATGTTGCAAGCGGAACCTACTTGTATAAATTGATAATAGATGATGTGACTATATCTGCAAAAAAAATGATAATGATAAAATAGTCTACTTTGAGAATTGAACAAATTAAACTTAAAGTGGTTTGACATAATATCGAAAAAATTTATAAAGGAATTAAGAGGTGAATATGAAAAAGATTATGATGCTTGTAATGTTGTTTTTAGTGGTAGGGTTGAGTGCTCAGATAATAAATAGTGCATTCACTCCGGATTTATTAATGCCATCTATGATAAACATGAATAACCTTACCATAAATCATTCTATGACATTCAGCAGCAGTTTATCATCTAACAATAATAGTAGTTATGAATCTGTTTATACTAATCATATAAATTATAATTTCAGTCCAAAATTCAATTTGAAAGTAGATTTAAATTTCATTAATTATGGTTCTGCAACGTATAAAAGTGGAATTGAATTTGAAGGTAATAATGATAATACGTCAAAAGTTCTGCCAAATTTCCAACTAAATTATAGCCCTTCTGAAAACATGAAATT
Source organism: Candidatus Tenebribacter mawsonii (assembly GCA_030765665.1). Taxonomy (GTDB): domain Bacteria; phylum Cloacimonadota; class Cloacimonadia; order Cloacimonadales; family TCS61; genus Tenebribacter; species Tenebribacter mawsonii. The sequence continues at coordinate 2,432 of JAVCCD010000145.1, forward strand.
TATTATTGAATTTAAGCAGTATAATTCGCCTTTTGAAAGAAATCGATATTTCTATTAGGAAACTAAAGCATATCAGTTGGAGCTTGAGGAAATTTGTAGCCTTTTTCTCTGAATAATGTTAAGCAAATATCTGTAACTTCTGGATCATATAAAATGTTTCTGTTTTTTTCAATCTCTTCTAATGCAAAGTCAATTCCCAGAGATGGTCTGTAAGGACGGTGAGAAGACATAGCTTCAATAGCATCTGCTACAGCAATTATTCTAGCCTTAATATGTATTTCTTTACCACTTAAACCATTAGGATAAGCTGACCCATCATAACGTTCCTGATGTTGAAGTACTATCTCAGCAATAGGCCATGGAAATTCAATCGATTTTAAAATATCGTAACCTGTTTGTGGGTGCATTTTTATAAGGTTAAACTCTGGGAGTGTAAGTTTTCCTGGTTTGCTTAAAATCTCAGCAGGAATATTTATCTTCCCAATATCATGAACTAAGGCTGCTAATTTCAACCCATTGATTTTGTCTTCAGGGAATCCCATATCGGTAGCAATTGCAGAAGCAAGATCTGCTACACGCCGCTGATGACCAGCAGTATAAGGATCTCGTATCTCCACCGCATGAACAAGACCTTCAACAGTTTCTTCAAGAATTCTTTGTAATGTACTGTAGCTTTCTTTTAATTGCTCCTCTGCATTTTTAAGGTTCGTAATATCTATATTAACACCAGCATGATATTTTACATTATTCTTATCAGTTATCTCCAACATTCTATCTTCAATCCATATATATTCTCCATCAGCTCTTCTTACTCTGAACCAAGAAGTAAGCAATCCCTCTTTACCACTATTATCCCATTCAGAATATTTTTGCTTTATAAATTCGTTATCATCCGGATGAATTAGAGAGTTAAATTTTTCTTTATCGTTTATAAAATCTTCTGCTGGATATCCTAACATATTAAAAATATTTGCTGAAACAAATTCTTTAGCTCCCCCCGTCTCGTATAATATAATATTTGGTACATTATCTAATATTGTTGCCAAGCGAAATTGAGTTTTGGTAAGTGTTTTTGCTGCTTTTTTCTCTCTAGAAATATTTGTAATAATCCCATCTTGATATAGCCAGTTTCCAACATCGTCACAAATTGAATTAACATTAAGCAGGCACCAAAGTTTTTCACCATCTTTCTTCTTTAATTTAACTTCAAAATCTCGAACACTTAAATCCTTCTTTAATAAGCTGAAAAGTAATTCACGGCTATTTTTGTCAGTATATAGTTCAGTAGCTGGTGTGGATAGAAATTCCTCTTCAGAACTAAAACCAAACATTGAAATCATAGCTGGATTTGCGGACAAAAATTTACCAGTGGGAGTTACCCGAAATACACCAACCGGAACTGAAGAGCGAAGTTTTTTTAATTTTATATCGCTTTCTTCTTTAGCTTTTTCAGCAGAGTTCCGTACTAAAATTTCACTTTGGAAATTTTGATAATTTTGGGCATTCTTGATTGATGTTGTCACGTAATTAGCAAATGTATCTAGTAGGTTAAGATCATTCTCAGTGAAGTATGTCCCAATTTTATTAAGACAGATCGCACCAAGAACTTCATTCTTAAAAATAAATGGTGCAGCAAGAATTCGTTCTTCTTCTTCTTCTGTTGTTCCAGGAATTTGGAATCCATTTTCGTTGGGTCCAGCATCGTTAAACATCATGCTTTTCTTAGCTTTTACAACCTTACCGGTAAAACTTGAATCAATGTCTAAAGGTGTAGCCAAGATCTCTTTTTTAAAATCCGGATCGATAACAAATTGTGGTAACAACTTGCTTCCATCTTCTGAGATTAAGTAAATAGCACAACCATATGAATTAAGATGGTCCATTACTGCATCAGCTAAACGTTGGAATACTTCATTTAGATTTAAGCTGGAATTAATGTGTTTTGAAGTTTTAAGAATCAATTGTAATTCGTAATTTTTTCTTTGTAGCTCTTTTTCTATCTTAATCCTATCATTGATTTCATGCTGCAGTTTTTTGTTGAGTTCTTCTAAATGAGGATTGGTTTCTAGTTTATCCGACATTATTTTCTATTTACTAATTTCACTTGAAACTTCGCGTATTGTAGCAAGAATGAAAAACTTACTCTTTAATTTAAAGCTATTCAACCAAACTTTTGCTGTGAATTGTTCCCCATTCTTCTTTTTATAAGTCCAACTAAAGTCAGTATTTCCATTTTTTATAGCTTGTTTGATATGAATCTGAGAGGTTTTTTTAGAAGACTGTTTATCTGGTTGTATCAAGGGAGATGTATCAGAAGGATGTAGTTTATAAATTTCTGATTTTTCCTTATAACCAAACAAATTTAAAGTAGCCACGTTACAATCTACTAAGCCATGCTCATCTTGTATAATAACTGCATCAAGAGAAGAATCGAAAAGTTTGTGGAACCTCATTTCATATTTTTGACAATCGACTTCACTGTTTCGTTGTTCAGTCACATTTTTTATTGAGCCAATAATTTTAACGTTTTTTAAATTTTCTTCTTCAATTATTTTTGCATTAATCATACAAGTTAAAAGTGTTTTGTCTTTATCTTCCAAAATAATTTCATAATCTGTAAAGTGTCCATCTTTTGTAAGCTTAGTTAAGAAAATGTCCTGTTGTTTTTCATCAGAATATAAATCAAAAAGAGATCGACCAATTAACTCTTTACGTGTATAACTTGTGTCGTGTTCAATAGAGGGGCTGATCTCAAGTATTGTACCGTCAAATTCAGTTTCAAAATAAATATCTTGTATGTTCTCAAATATTCGAGTATAACTATCCATTGTTCTTTTCAGTTTTAATTGAGTCATTTTCTTCTCTGTAATGTCACTGAAAATGCCAAATGTTCCAACGAATTTATCATCAATAAATCTGGGGCTTCCAATTATATTTAAGAAGCGCTTTCTTCCATCTTTCCGAATAATTTCAAATTCATAACGAGATGATTTATTCTCTTCTCTTAATTTATCATGTTTACGTACTTTTTCTAAATTATAGCTATTTAAATAGTCTGATAAATTTGCATCTTCAAAATCGCTGATTACTCCACCGAATATATTTGCACCGGCATCATTAATGAACGCGAAATAGTTTTCAGTATCAAGCATGCAGATACCTTCATCAGAGGTTTCAACTAGAGTACGGAATTTTGATTCACTTTCTTTTAACTGCTGCTCCATTTTATGTTTAATGAATACCATTTGTATTGTGGCAACTAATTCTCTTTCTCGGAATGGTTTAATAAGATATCCGAAAGGTCCAGTTGCTTTTGCTCTTTCTATTATCTCTTTATCAGAATACGCTGTAAGATATATCACAGGTATGTTTAAACCAATTACGTGCTTAGCAACATCTATTCCACTTAAATCCTCTTTTAACATTATGTCTAATAAAATTAAGTCAGGATGTTTTTGGTTTATTGATTCTATTGCAGCTTCACCTGAGGAAATTGTTTCAGGGACATCATAGCCGTAACTTTGTAGTATTTTTCTAATATCTTCTGCAACTACAGTTTCATCTTCAACAACTAAAATTTGCTTCTTACACATATAGGTATCCTTTAAATATTTAAAATAATTTTAATGAGTTCAATTAATTAACTTCTATTCTGTCAAGTGGAAAAATTATTTCGAAAGAATAATAAAAATTACTACAAAACCATCCATGCATCGAATTCTTCATTTATTATTAGTATTTCATTTTCAAAGTGCTTCCTTAGGTCATCTTTGCTTACGCCATCTATCGTGAGGTTGTTGTCATTAAATAGATTACTACTAAAAGCAGGGATCTCATTATTTTTCAAATTTACCTGTTGAATAATATCTGAAGCATTGAGGAGTCCTGCAACTGTTACGGTTTCTCCAAAGGCGTTATTTATTACTAACGTAGCTCGTGTTTTGTGTGGGAGTAGCTTGTTAATTTCATTTGAAATCTCTTCAATTGTTGAAAAAGCTAACTTAGCTGTGATGAATACTATTTTCTTATCTATACTTTGAATATCAGAAATGAAATCGTGCTTTCTAAATTTCCAATTTTCAAGGAGTAATCTTATCATTCCAATACCGTTTTCTAATTGAGTATATCCATCGTAAAATTCTTCTGGAGGTATCTCTTCGTTTGCTAGCAAGTATATTTCGTCAGAGCAGTATGTTCTTGAAAATTGAGAAGATATCTGTAATATTTGCTTTGCTTGCTTGAGTGTTAGAGGAGATAATTGAGTTAACGAATTGCGAAATTTTGTTAGACCTATTGGCACTATCCCTACCGACAAAGAATTAAGTTCTGGTGAGGTTAGATCCATTAAAGAACTTTCAAGTTCTTTCCCATCATTCCATCCAGGGATAACAACGATCTGGGTATGAAATTCCATACCATTATTACTTAACAAATGAAGTTTATCGATAATGTTGAAATCATGTTTATAGCGAAGCATTTTTCTATGTAGTATTGGATTTGTTGTATGAACTGAAATATATAATGGATTTAGCTTTTGTTCGATCATGCGGGAAATATCTTTATCCGATAAATTTGTGAGAGTAATAAAATTCCCGAATACAAATGAAAAACGATAGTCATCATCTTTGATATAGAGAGAGTCTCTCAGGTTATCTGGCATTTGATCTACAAAACAAAAAATACAGTCATTTGCACAGGTTCTACATTTATGTTCTTGCGGTATTATGCCTACTGGTGTTTCCCCATCTTGATGTATCACAATTTTTTTTGTCACTCCTGAGATGTTAAGATATGTGATTTCCAATACATCATCTGCTGAATGGAATTGAAGATCCAGAAAATCATTTATTTCGTTTCCATTAATTGAAATTATCCTGTCGTTGATTTCCAATTTAGAATTATCAGCTAAACTTCCCTCGACGAGACTTTTTATTGTAACAGGCATAAATTAATCTGAACTTATCACCGCAGAAACTACTCTCATAGACGGGATTCCTTTTAAGATAAGGTTTATCGCTGAAGTAATTGGAACAGCTAAAATCATTCCTACGGGTCCCCATACCCAATACCAGAATATTAAGGAAATTAGAACAATGAGCGGAGAGAGTTTAAGTCCTGTTCCCATTACTTTTGGCTCTACAATATTTCCGATTATCATTTGAGTTGAAATTAGAGATATTGAAATGGCAATTAATTGCCAGCTAAAACCATATTGGATGAAACAGATTAAAATTGGGAATGCCGAGGCAAAGATAGATCCGATATTTGGAATATAATTAAGGATGAAGATAAGTAATCCGGACATCACAACGAAATCTATACCAAAGATTGCTATGAAAAACATACTTATAAAACCGGTTGCCATACTTATGAGGGTCTTATTTACCACGTAGGTTTTTATTTGTTTTTCAATATCTTTTAATACGTGACCAAAGTGTTCAGCATCATCTTCTGAAACTACCTTGCCCACACTTGTAAACATTTTGGTTCTTTCTAAAATGATAAAGATCATGAATGCAACGGTTAATAGAAGTTTGATAAAGAAATCAATAAAGTTACCCATTGTACCGGATACGATCTTAGAAAGAGAAAGCTTATCTGCCATTTGCAACCAATTCACTTTATTTTGCAAATAAAATGTAACCTGTTCCATTGGAATTTCAAATGTGGTTATCAAGCCTGATACCATTGAAGTAAGCTGTTTTTCATATTTTGGGAAATCCGTTACAAAAGAAGAAACACTTGTATAAACGATAGTTCCTAAAACAGTGAAAAGAGTAAGGATTATAATTACAATTAAGAAAATATTCACAATAATCGGAATTTTTCTATCATACAAAAAACGGTTAAGTGGCTGGAACATAAACGATAAAAAAATAGCAAAAGTGAGTGGAATAAATATTGTTTTAAGTTCTCTTAAGAATATCACGATAACTGCAAGAGCGATTATTCCAAGAAAAATTTTAATTGAGTTTGACTCTCTTGCTTTGTTATCATTACTTTTCTTCTCTTTTAGCAAACTTTCAGTAATTATTTTATTGATCGTATTCATAGCTATTTTAATCCCCTCAATAATTTCTCTTTTTCACACATACTAAATATTATTAGTTAAGTTCATCTGACAAGAATTTTCATTTTTCATCTTTTAGCTAAAACTAGAAATGCAATTATACTATTGATCTCCTAATTTCTTTAGTCTGCTAAGCCTGTCAGCTTGATTTATTACAATCCATTTATCTTTTGATAACTCTTCATAAGCGAGGTTAAAGTTCTTCTTAGCAAGTTCGTTATTATTTTTTAGTGAATATAATTCAGCCAATTCCTCGAAAACATAGCCATCTTCAGGTAATTTCTTTTCTTCAATTTCTGTCAGGATTTCAATTTGTATTCTCAAAGCTTCATCAATTTTCTTCAAAGATCGCAGGCATCTTCCAATTGTCCATTTTGCAATTCTTGCACCATTTTCATCTCCTGATTCTTCTCTCCAATTAAATCCTTTTTGGAAGTAAACGAGGGCTTGATCGAATTTAGATAGATCATGGTATGTCCACCCAATGTTGTTATATAGTGGTTCTAACCAACCTTTACAATTCGTATCAGAAGTCTCTTCTGCGATTTTCAGGGCTTTCAAATTCCAATCAAGTTGCTTGTCTGGTGGCTCAACAATACCCATCATATGAGCAGCATCAAGAGTATAAACATCAAGGTTATTTTCAACTCCATATTCATAAGCTCTCAAAAAAAGGGGTTTGGATACTTCCCATTCACCAGAAGAATTAAATACTCTCCCTCGTTCTAGTAAGTACCTGATACTTCCTTTTTTCATATTTTTGTTCAACATATTTCTTACTGAGTCTAGAGTTGCATGAGCTTGAATAAAATTGCCTTGCAAACCTTGAGCTCGAGCTATCTGAGTTAGAAGTTCTGCCTGATATTCCGCATCGTATGAATTTTCAGCGGAATCTTTTAAACCTTTTAGTATATTGTTAAATGCAGTTTCGGTTGAATCAGGATATTGATAATCCCACATCGCATCGAAATTTGGTAATGGGTTTATTCCAATTTCAGAATTATTATTAGAGTTGCATCCAAACAAGAGAAATAAGATCAGAATATAAAACAATTTTTTCATTAGCTATCTCCTTTAACATCCGTAAAGTTATAAAATATGTAATATATGACAAGAAAAAAAGCACCCAACAGAAATCGGGTGCTTTTTATAATGTATTATCAAATTAGAATTTGAGTGTAAATGAGAGTCTGAGCTGTTTGTAGAAATCTGCATTAAGCAGATCATTTTCATCACCAACTCCACCTAAAAAACCCAAAAGATCAATTTGTAAATTATCTGTAGGTCGGAATCCGAGACCATAATAGTAGTTTGTTGAGCTGTTTGTACTGTTAGTTTGTTCACTTGTAGAATCATAAGTGTTATCTTCTGTCACAACATCTACTGTGCCGTCACCATAAGTTGTCTCGGTTGTTATGGGCGAAACATCCTTGATCTCTTTAGCATCGTTTATTGTAGAACAAGTTGAGCTGAAAACACTTCCAAAACGAAGATCCCATTTATTGTTATTCGTGAACTTATATTCTATTCCAACCGGAAGATAAAAATTAGAAGTGTATTGTTCAAAAGTTCGGTCTGCAGTTATTGAATACGATTCAGTAACTATGTAATCAGCAGCAGTAGATTCTTCATCAAGGATCTCGTAATCATAGATATTCTCAAAACTTTCTTCAAAATCGGTTTCTCTTATTACAATTAGATAATTATAATTGAATCCTAAACCGAAATATACTTTTTCATTGAAGGGATAATTTATTTTTCCATTTAAAGAGAATTGAGTTCTTTTTTGAGTTCCGTCATCTTTCATAAGTGAATTTTCAGTATCAGTTTCAAGATAATCTGTAAAAAGTGTATCTAATCCATCAAAGTATTTCTCAGTATCAGTTTGTATTGTTTCACTTAGAACAGAATAATCGTTAGAACCAAAAGTAATATCACCACCAATCTTCCAATAACCGTCATTTTTTCTTTGTGCTGCTTTCACCAAAGTTTTTCTTACAGAGGTACCAAGAGTAAAGGCATTCCCCGGATTTTCTAAGATGTTTTTATTTTCACTCTCTTCAATATTGAAATCTTCAAGAATTGGAATGTCCTGATCGAAGTAATCTTCTCTATAATAATCGTCAATTTGTTGGTCATAGGAATAATTCTGATGCATGAATATAAAATCTCCACGTACTTCGTATCCTCTGAAATCAGGTAAAAGAATAGAAGTTTGAAAATCAAAAAATGAATTTAAATAGTGATTACTTGAATCATCAAGTTGATTTGCAGTATAATCATCGAAATCCTCTACAATGTCATGATAAATATAGTTCATATCATAAGCAATATCTTCATCAGAAGAATATGAATTATAACGGATTTTAGCTCCGATAACAAAATTGCCGGTATCATAAGTGTTATTTAATGCAAATTCAACTTGATTTACTTCATCATAATCAGATCTCTCTTGAGATATCTGTCTGATAATATCATAGATATCATCTCCAGTAATATCATAATACCCTGTGAATTCATCACTTAATAAACCCCAGCCTGAAACATCATTATCCCCATCTAGATCAGAATCGATCCAAACAGTATATGGTGTTTTTGTTTTTTGGAATTCAATAAAAACAGAATTCCAGAGATTTTCTAAAAACGGATTTTTTGTAGAATATCCAATTAAAAAAGTATCGCTACTATTATTTGCAAGTACCTGCTCATTTGAATTAATTATGTTGCTTAGGTTTGTATATAGCCTGCTCCCTTCCACAAATTTCAGTTCGATCGGATCTTTTACTAAATCCAAATCGTCATCAACAATTTTACCTAAAGCAATATTTCGGAAAGATGCTCCTTGAGCATTTGCCATACTAAGAGTTAACAATGTGAGTATCATAAAAAATAATATTTTCTTCATTTTATTTCTCCTTTCTTACTAATTCACCCAAAAGTGGAATTCACCAAAATTATTATAATCATTATCATCCCATTCAACCAGAATATTGGATTCATCATCTGTCACTATCCCCTCAATACCCCCGTCACCTACTTGGTCCCAACAATAAATTGCATAATGGTCATTTTCAAGTTCAACAATAAATTCTTGGTTTTCATATGAATTATCAAAAGTTTGATCGGTTGGGAAATAAAAAGAAGATGTTGAATAATTATATAAATTCCATGATGCTTCACCTGCCCAATAGTCAACAGTAACATTTATTGTTATGGGGTTTCCATAAATATTACCACAAAGGTATTCCACATAATTTGATTGTTGAGTATACGTTGGAGCGATCGTTTCTATATAATAGGTTATCAATGTGCTGTCTTCAAATGCGTAGGAATCGTAATACATAAAGTGCATTGAGTCGATAGTAGCAAGTTCAATAAAAGCATCATCCTCGATTTTACGATAGATCTTGAATTGACTGTTAAGTGGAGTATTGTCTCTCCATATAAGCCGAATACTGTCTCCAACTGATTGCACATTAGTTAGAACAGGAGCATGGCCATCAGGGTCATCCATCAATACCTGTTTTATTCCAAGCGGATCTTCTTTTGAACATGCCCAGAAACTTGAAAATACAATAACTAATAAAAATAAAGTCCAAAATTTGTTTTTCATACTTTCCTCCTCTTTTTCTTGTTAATGTCGTTATTTTGTTTATATAAACTCATTTAACAGAATGGAATTACTTGTCAATAATTTTGTCTTAGGTGAAATATTTTTTGATATGATAAAAAAAACGCCAGCATGTTGTTGCTGGCGAATCATAGGTTTCTATATTATTTATTATACGTTTATTTTTAAAGCCTTTAAGAGTTTATTAAGAAGCTCAGGTTTTGTAGTAAGATCGGAATTTGTTAAAAAATCTCTTCGCTGCTTAAATCTGCTTTTTAAAAGATCTTGATAACCCATTATATTTTGTCGTTTGTGTGGATCATATTTATCATAAAATCCGGGTAATATTTTCTCAATAGATTCACTTGTAGGAATCATTGCACCTGGCAATATTTCCCATTCTTCCCATTCAAGCTGATCTGTAAGAATTGCAGTTTGCAATGTGAGAGATGTATTTAATTTGATCACTTCAACATCAGTTTCAGATGATTTCCAATAAGCTGCAGAATTGAAGCTATAACATTCTGCTCCACCATCGATAACTTTATAGAATGATTCAACATCCTTCCATAATTCGTAAACCCTGAAAGGATTTGCAAATGGTTCAAAAACCAATTTTTTAAGTTCTTCTTCCGTAACGTTTTCTGCTCTATTTCTTTTTGTCACAAGAGCCGCTCCCATTGCAACGGCAAGGTATTTATCACTAAATTTTAGAATTGGTGGGAGAATTGTATCCTTCATAAGCCAAGCTAATGCTTTTGGGAAGCTGCAGCGGTTTACCCAGTTTCCTAAAAGATCTCTATCTAATAGTGCTCTACCATTCGCTTGACGCAGGTCAAGACCAACTGGGTACAGTTTGCCATCAACATCCATTAGAGCATGATTCATTAACGAAATACAGTACTTCCAATCAGGATGACCAATCGGACGACTATCGGTTTTGTCGAATAGTGATGGTTCCCAAGCACGGCATAATTTATTTTTCGTATCAATTTGAAAAGCATCGTCGTGAAGAACAACTTTGGAAAATCCTTCCGGCATTGTTCCTGCATTATCTGCAGAATTAGTATGAGAAGATTTTCCTGTTCCAGATAGACCGTAAAAAGCTATCGATCTCTTTCCTAACTCTTTAGTCTTTTTGTCATTGCAATCAGAGAAATCAATTTCTTTGATTCCACCATGACATGCCGCCATTCCAAGACGCATTCCAGATGTCCATGCAAGCGTTAAGGTTCCCTTCTTACGTTCTCCAAAATAGCGCATTCCTAAATTAAAAATCACATTATGCTCTTCATCTACAAGAGCAAGTTGGGGAGAGCCGATATCGCAATAATAGGGATCATCGCAGGTCCATTTATTGAATGCAACAATAATAATATCTTGAATGGGAAGATCTTTGCTGTTCTTATATTTTTCTTCTATGAGTTCAAATGGAGTGAAGTTGGAAAGCCAGTTGAACACATTCATAGCATCAGATCTAGTTGTAACAAAAGTACCTTTAATCATCAAATCTTTATCTAACCCAATAATTGCTTCAGCTTTAATCAAATCATTTTGCTCAAGTTGATACACAGCCTCTCTAATGTCGCCTTCAACTTTTTGCTTCTCTTCTTCATTTATTCTATTATAAAAAACTCTTGCTTTCGCAGTACGACCAATAATTTTTCCGTGACAATCGTTAAGTACTTTTGCCCCTTTAGGAAGTCCCAATTGCTTAGCAAATTCGGGATATATTTCAATGTCAGTTTCAGATACTCCAGGTTGGTTTATCGCCATTTTATATGCCTGTTCAGCAGTTACTTTTTGAACTTTCTGATTTAGCATAACAGTTTCTGCAATGACACGAATTTTAGAGCAGTCTTTTAAATTTGAATAGTATTTATAGCTTGATTTACTTGCCATGATTTCCTCCAATATATTAAATAATTATGTAAAAAATCAAATTTTGGGATAAAAAAAAACAGCCAAGGCTGCTTTTTAGTATTTCAATTTTAATTAAATTCTTTCAGGAAAGACACTAACGAATTTTCGTCCAGCCTTCTTTGTTTCATACTTCACAAAACCTTCGATCAGACTAAAAATGGTGTAATCATTACCTATGCCAACATTTTCACCTATGTGGATTCTAGTTCCTCTTTGGCGAATGATAATATTTCCAGCTAAAACTTTCTGACCACCATATTTTTTTACTCCGAGATATTGAGGGTTACTGTCTCTTCCATTCCTACTACTTCCAACGCCTTTCTTATGTGCCATGTTAACCCCTTATTTAATAATATCCGTAATTTTGATTTCAGTATAATTTTGTCTATGCCCTTGCTTCTTTTCATAACCTTTTCTTCTTTTCTTCTTAAAAACGATTACTTTTTTATCTTTAAAATGGCTTGTAACTTCAGCAAGAACTTTTGCATTTTTTACAGTTGGAGTTCCAATAACAGTATTATCTTCTGTTTGTAAAAATAATACATTTTTCATTTCTATTTCTGCTCCAACTTCAAGCTCACTCATGTATGGAACTTTTATAGCTTGGTCTTTTTCAACCCTGAACTGAGTCCCTTTAAAATCTACTATTGCGTACATTTAATCTCCTTCTAACTACCAATTCATAATGAGAATATCTAAGAAATTTTGAGTGATTATATTGTCAAGAATATTATACTCTAACTTATTCACTAAAAAATTCTTTATTTGTTCTAGTTGAGAAAACTTTAAATTTATCAAAATCCAAGCTACCGTCAGAAACAAATTTAATAGAGTTTTGAATATCATCAAAGAAATCTGGATTCTCATCGGTGAATTTTTTTACATTTTTATGAACTTTTATCGTTAGATCATCTTTTTTTATAAAGTAACTTGCACGTTTTAACCACCGAGAAATTTGAACTGCAATTGAATCCCTGGAAAGAAGACGTCCGGTACCATGGCAATGCGGGCATTGCTCTGAATAGCTGAGAAGCAAACTAGGACGAGTTCTTTTTCGTGAAATTTCTATCAAACCTAAAGGACTGAATGGAAAGATTTTATGTTTAGCTCTATCCCGTTTTAGGGAATCTTTTAGTGTCGCATAAACATTATCTCTATCATTTTCATATTTCATGTCGATAAAATCAATAACCATTATTCCACTAAGATCTCGCAAGCGTATTTGTAAGGCTGCTTCAATTGCGGCTTCAGTATTGGTTTTAGTAATTGTCTTTTCGTAATTATCTTTACCTGTAAAACTACCTGTGTTTACGTCGATTGCAACAAGGGCTTCAGTTTGCTGGATCGTAATGTTTCCACCACTTGGTAGATTAACCCTTGATTTGAATATATTCCCAATCTCTTTTTCTATTCCATAAGCGTTGAAAATTGGGGATTCTTCCTGATATAGTTCGATTCTGTTTACTAATTCAGGAGCAATATCCTTTAATTTTGATACTATTCGATTTCTCATTTTTTTATCATCAACTACCATGCGGTCTATTGAGGAATTGAAGATGTCTCGCACTAGAGAGAAAGATAGATCATTTTCATCATAAATGCAAGCTGGTGGTTTTGCATGTTTTGCCTGTTTGTTGATCAACTTCCATGTTCTTTCTATTCCAATATATTCTTTTTTAAAATCTTCTTCATTGATACTCTCGGTGTCTGTTCTAACAATTATACCAACATCTTTATCTTTAACCTTTTTTAATATTTTCTTTATTCGATTCCTTTCTCCTGCAGAGGAGATTTTTCTGGAAATTGCAACCTTTTTCTCCCCAGGCATGAAAACAAGAAATTTTCCTGGAATTGAAAGCTTGCCAGTAACACGTGCACCCTTTTTTAAAATTGGTTCTTTCTTAACTTGAACGATTATCTCCTGACCTATTGAAAGTACTTTTCCGATATCAGACGATTTCCGTTTTGCAAATATCTTTTTTGTGGTTTTATTAAGCGACATAGAATCTATGTCAGTAAAGTGTAAAAAAGCTGTTCGCGCTAGTCCGATATCAACAAAAGCTGCTCCCATACCGGGTAAAACATTCTTTACGACCCCTACATAAATATTCCCTACAAGTATCTGATTTTCTTTTTTTTCTGCGAAAAGTTCGACCAATCTATTATCTTCAAGAAGAGCTACTCTCTTCTCAATTTGACCATAATTAACAATTAATTCATTAAACATTCTATTATTTTTCTCCTATTTAAAGGAGCCAATATAAGTAAAATTCCGTCAAGGCTTTTCTGATTATCTTTTTCTTGACACAGAATTGGTGAATAAAATTAATTGCAACCTATTGATGCGAGGTGGAGCAGTCTGGTAGCTCGTCGGGCTCATAACCCGAAGGTCACAGGTTCAAATCCTGTCCTCGCTACCATCTTTTATGGTCTTAATTGATCTTTAAATATAATATTAAGTTGTGGCGGCGTAGCTCAGTTGGTTAGAGCATCGGAATCATAATCCGAGTGTCCGGGGTTCAAGTCCCTGCGCCGCTACCAATTTTTAAAATGCGCCAATAGCTCAGTTGGATAGAGCAACGGATTTCTAATCCGTAGGTCAGGGGTTCGAATCCCTTTTGGCGTGCCATTTTTATGGTGGGTGTAGTTCAACGGTAGAGCACCGGATTGTGGTTCCGGGCGTTGTGGGTTCAAATCCCATCATCCACCCCATAATTTATGCCGTACGATTAATATCGTGCGGCTCTTTTTTTAGAATAATTTCAATCTGAGCACTGACACTTTTGTTAGCGGTTTTTTCTATTTCATCAGCATACATTTCTTAACTGCTTCAATTTTACCATTCACTTTAAGCTTGTAAAGATAAACACCTGAACTAACTGTTTTGCTTAATTCATCTTCACCATTCCAAGTAATTGAATGTTCACCTTTTAATAGTTGTTCATTAA
>JAVCCD010000126.1 GCA_030765665.1 Candidatus Tenebribacter mawsonii
GGTAAATGGCAACGATGGCTTCCTGCTCACTTCTGCAGAAAATAGTGAGTTCAAGGTTAGATTTGAAGAAAAGATTTATCTGGTTAAGTTTGATAAAACCGGTAAATTATTGAGTTGTAAATCAGATCATGCAATCGAGCAGAAAGCTGAATTCGATGCACTGATGAATATAATCTGGTGGACCTACGAAAACCAGAGATTTTTGTTTGTATAAATATGTCTTTGCGAGAAACTCTTCATTTTGAGACGAATGAAGCAATCTCGTTTTTATAAGTTGCTGAAGATTGCTTCGAAAGATTTTTTGCTGGAGAACTCTCGCAATGACAATGACAGAGTAATAAAAAATATAAAAGTGAGAATAATAATGAGAATTACTTGGAAGAAATCAATAGATCAGATCTACCTTTGTCGTAGATTATCATGTATCTTCTCGGGATAAAACTCTGAAAAAGTCTCTTTCGGAAAATCTTGCATTTTGACTCTTTCAGAGTTGCAATGATTTGGAATATTATGAAAGAAACCTTGAAAGTGCTAAGCAAGAAGTAATTTTGACAGAAGCCTTTTCAAGGTTAAGAAAACAAGGAGAAAAACGTGAATATAATATATAATCAAATTAGAGAACTATCTCTAAAGTATGAAAATGAGACAGCCAATTTCTTGGCTAAAATGATACAAACTCCATCTTTTTCGATGAAGGAAAAAAATATGATCTTAGTGATCAAGAATGAGATGGAGAAAATTGGATTTGATAAAATTCGCATAGATGATTTGGGAAGTATAATCGGAACAATTGGCAATGGTCCTAGACTCATTGCTTTCGATGCACATATTGATACAGTTTATCCAGGAAATCTGGATAACTGGGATTTCCCACCGCATGAGGGTCGCATTGAAGATGGCAAAGTTTGGGGACGTGGTGCATCGGATCAGCTTGGCGGAATGGCTTCAATGGTTTATTCTGCCAAGATAATCAAAGAACTAGATCTTAACAAAGAATTCACGATTCTCTTCACCGGTACAGTAATGGAAGAAGATTGTGATGGTATTGCCTGGGAACACATGATCTTGGAAGATAATATCCGTCCTGAACTTGTTGTCAGTACCGAACCAACAAGCTTAAATATTTATCGTGGTCATCGTGGTAGAATGGAAATGACTATCGAAGTAAAAGGAATTTCTTGTCATGGTTCAGCACCTGAACGTGGTGTTAATGCTATTCATAAAATGGCAAAAATCGTCAACGAAGTTGAGAAGCTGAATGATAGATTAAAGCATGATGATTTCCTGGGAAAAGGAACTATTACAACAAGTCTTTTCGAATCCGGTTCACCCAGCCAATGTGCTGTTGCCGACTATGCTAAGATCCAATTAGACAGAAGACTTACCTGGGGAGAAACTAAAGAATCAGCTGTGGCAGAATTAGAAGAATGCTGTAAACTTGCAGGTGTAGAGGATGCAAAAGTTACAGTTCTTCAATACGATGCCGTTGCCTACACTGGCAAAGAATATTCAGTAGAAAAATATTTCCCAACCTGGAAATTAGAAGAAGATTCAAACTGGCTTAAGAGTGCATCAACTTCCTATATTAAAACACTGGAGAATGAACCAAAAATAGATAAATGGACATTCAGTACGAATTGCGTTTTTATTATGGGAAAACATCCGGAAATGAAATGTTTGGGAATGGGACCGGGTGATGAAGACCAAGCTCATGCTCCAAACGAAATGACACGCGTATCAGATCTCAGTGCAGCCGCAGCTTTTTATGCCGGATTCGTAGCAGAATTAAATAATAACTGAACCACAGATGAACACGGATGGACACGGATATGAATTCTAATTTAATTGAAAAGGATTTGAGAGCAACGATAATAGGTTGTGCTATGGTTGTATTGAATGAATTGGGTCATGGATTTAGAGAAAAAACCTATGAAGAAGCTATGATTATTGAAATGCAAGAAAAGAGTTTATCTGTAAATCAGCAAACTCAATATCCTGTTCATTATAAAAATAAACTTGTAGATACATTTATTCCTGATTTGGTTATTGAGAATAAAATAATTATTGAATTGAAAACGGTTGATAAAATCTGTGATGAGCATATTGGACAAGTTTTAAACTATCTTAAAGTAACTGGATTAAAAGTTGGAATTATTTTTAACTTTAAAAGTTCCAAGTTAGAGTGGAAACCAATTGTCCTTTAACATCAGTGTTAATCAGTGTGTATCCGTGGTAAAGAAAAAATAAAAAAGGAGAAAAAATAGAAAATGAAAACAGAATTAAGAGGAAAACATTTTATCACACTAGAAGATTGGTCACGAGAGGATATTGATACGTTACTAAGCGTATCAATGGAACTGAAAAGACAATTCGCGATGGGATTGAATACTCCGTATTTAACTAACAAAACAATGTTCCTGATGTTCTTCGAAGAATCAACCAGAACCAGGAATTCAATGGAAGCAGGAATCGCACAACTTGGTGGTCATGCCAACTATTTAGATTCCAGTACAATGCAGATCGCTCACGGTGAAGTAGCAAAAGATACAGCAATCATTCTTTCACGTTATGGTCATGCAATCGCCTGCCGAAATTGCTTTTGGGGAATTGGAAACAAGTACATAAATGACATGGCGAAATGGGCATCAGTACCTATCATCAATATGCAAGATGATCTTTTTCATCCACTTCAGGCTATTGCCGATCTAATGACCATGAAAGAAAAGTCGGGTATCGTTAGACGTAAAAAAGTATCAATAATTTGGGCATATGCTGACACTCACAAAAAGCCAATTTCTGTACCGGTTTCACAAGTTTTATTGTTCCCGCGTTATGGAATGGATGTAACTCTTGCCCATCCAAAAGGATATGAACTGCCACAATGGGTAATTGATAAAGCAAAATTAAATGCTGAGATGCGTGGTGGAACCTTTAAAGTAACAAACAATGAAGAAGAAGCTTATAAAGATGCTGATTATGTGATTCCAAAAAATTGGGGTAACTGGGTCACAAATCCCGGCAAAGACGTTATTGATGATCTTTTAACAGCTAACAAAAGTTGGAAATGCACAGAAGAAAAAATGGCTCTTGCCGGCAGAAACGTAAGCTATATGCATGCCCTTCCTGCAGATCGTAAAAATGAAGTGGAAGATAGTGTGATCGATGGAATTCATTCCATCATTTATGATGAAGCTGAAAATAGAATTCATACATCAAAAGCTATTATGCAGCTCACAATGAGTGGAAAATAGATAAGCCAATCAAGTATAGATAACACTAACATAAAATTTGGTTGACATGAATAATGGATTTTTTTGGAATTGGGATATTAAAAATTGAAAGAGGTACAGGTATGAAAAGCGAAGTTACAATTGATGTTATGCTGAAACGCATCTACGAAATGCGCAGATTATCTTGTATCTTCATTTCTAAAAACAATTAACTAAATTCACTATTCCCAATTATTTGAAATGATTCGATTTATATTGTATCATTTATCTTAATATTAAATTAAAAATAATTAATTTTATAAATAAGGAGATTAAAATGAGAACTAACAAATTTTTAGGTAGAGATTGGATAAGTCCGGAAATAGATTATACGAAAGAAGAATGGGAAACCTTGCTGCGATTAGCAGAGGAACTGAAAACCCGTTATGCATTGAATGAAGACACCTCACATATTCTTAAAAATAAAACACTTTATACAATGTTTTTTAACAGTTCGCTAAGAACTCGAAGCACATTCGCTGCAGGAATCCAACAGCTTGGTGGTTTTCATGTAGACCTTGAACCGGGGAAAACATACACTCCTGCCCGTAAAGGATTTGAAGTTCCTTATAAAACTGAAAGGATTTGTGATGTTGCTCAAGTTCTTAGTAGAACAGGAGATGCGTTGGCGATCAGAATGTATGGAAAACCATCTCAGTGGATCTATGGATTTGCTCATGAAACGATGAAAGAATTTGCTCACTATTCAGATATTCCTATTATCAACATGGAATGCGATAAGTATCATCCATCTCAAGCACTGGCAGATATGCTTACGATTAAAGAAAAATTTGGTGGGTTCAAGAAGAAAAAATTTGTAATAAGCTGGGCATATTCAGGCTCAACATCAAAACCTTTTGCAGTTCCACAAAGTCTGGCATTGGCTCCTTCCCTATTGGGAATGGATGTAGTTCTAGCTCGACCAAAAGGATTCGAACTTGATCCTGAAGTAACTAAGCAGTGTCATGCATATGCAGCTCAAAACGGTAGTACTTTTGAAGAAACAGATGACATGGAAGCTGCTTTTGAAGGCGCCCATGTTGTTTATCCAAAATCTTGGGGTGCTCTTCCTTATTTTGCTGAAATGGGTGCAAATGGGAAAAAGATCAAAGAAGAAAATCTGGATGGTATGAAAGATCTTTTTGAAAGTAATAAGCACTGGATCTGTGATGAAAAGAAAATGAAACTAATCGATAAAAACGGAATTTATATGCACTGCCTTCCCGCTGATAGAGACATGGAAGTTACTGATGCTGTTATTGATGGACCACAAAGTGTGGTTTATGATCAAGCAGAAAACCGTCTTCATGCTCAAAAAGCTGTAATGACATTACTTATGGGTGGAAGACTTTAGAATTGATAATTGAAGATTGAGAAATTGAAGATTAAATATTTTTGATTTTTAGAGGAGATAATATGCAAATAGACATGAAAGGTAAAGATGTAATTTGTACTCAAGAACTTAGCGTTGATGAGATAAATGCATTACTAAAATTAGCCAAAGAGATGAAAGCAGATCGTTATGGAGATAAATATAATCAGCTAATGAAAGATCAGACTTTCCTGATGTTCTTTTTCAACCCATCACTCAGGACCAGAATTTCTTTTGAAGCTGCAGCTACTGAATTGGGTGGACATGCACAATTTCTAGAGCCAAAAACTATGCGTTTGAAAAAAACCAGTAAGGGTGTGGAAGTTCAAGCGGGAGAAACTATCGAAGATGCAGCACAAGTATTGGATAGATATGCTACCGGAATGGGAATCAGAATCCTGGAAACATCCGTGGAAAATTATGGTGATGGCAATGCGATTTTACGTGAATATGCCAGATGGATGGATGCTCCAATTATTAATATGGCTGATGATAAATATCATCCTTGTCAGGGGCTTTCTGATGTTATGGGAATGCAAGAACATAAAGGTGACCTGAAAGGGAAAACCATACTTATGACCTGGGCACATGGAGATCTTGCTCGTTCTTACTGCTCTGTTCATGAGAACCTGCTCATTACTTCACGATTGGGAATGAATGTGAAACTTGCTTTCCCAAAGGGTTATGATCTTCCAGAAGAAGAAATAGCAAAAGTGAAAGCAAACTGTGAGGCTAATGGAACAACTTTCGAAATAACAAATGATCCTGATGCCGGTTATACAGATGATGTGGAATTTGTTTATTCACGAAACTGGTTTGGTCCCGATTTTTATGAGATCGGTAAAGAAGCTGAAATTGCGAGAGCAAGTAAAATGACAGACTGGATCTGCAATCAAGAAAGAATGGATCGCACAAAGGATGCTTTATATATTCATCCAATGCCCGTTGATAGAGGCAAAGAAGTTACAGATGAAGTTGCAAGTGGTCCTAATTCTATTATTACAGATATTGCAGAGAACCGATTGCATACACAAAAAGCAATTATGGCAATGACGA
>JAVCCD010000107.1 GCA_030765665.1 Candidatus Tenebribacter mawsonii
AATAAATAGTGGCAGATTATTGAATGGGCGTGTAGCTCAGTTGGGAGAGCGCCTGCCTTACAAGCAGGTTGTCGGGGGTTCAAGTCCCTCCGCGCCCACCATTTAATTTTATTCTTCATAATTTGGGCGTGTAGCTCAGTTGGGAGAGCGCCTGCCTTACAAGCAGGTGGTCTGTGGTTCAAGTCCCTCCGCGGCCACCATATATTTCTTAAGCTGTTCGATTTCTCGAGCAGCTTTTTTTTATTTATTTTGTTTTATTAAGAGGGGATTACCTTAACAGTAATTAATTTCTTGACTCAAATTCCTTTGTTAAATAGACAACATATTGAGTAGGAGAATAATGGGAAAAAGAAAGAATACAAAAAATAGCAAATTTGATAACAACAATATTTACGTTTTGTTATTCATGGGTTTCGTATTATTATTAGTTTTATTTAATTATGATAAAATAAATAAATTGCTTTCAGATCCTCAACAAAAAAAAGACAAAATATCAATTATACAAAAGCGAAAAGAGATTTCTGTACTTGATGCAATTGTACACGCAAAGCTATTATTAGGAATACCTGAAGAAAATTATAAAAATCATATCGGGGACGAAGCAATTTTCATTTCTCTAGGAATCGACAGCTCAGAAATGGACTTGAACTATGCCAATATTATTGTTACAGGTCAAGTTGAGCTTATTGGTGGAAAAATTAAGAGCGGGTTAGAAAAAAACAATGGTAATAAACAGGTTTTAGAAATTGAAGATCAAAATGATTCTCAGAAATATGTTGTTACATTGTATTATACAAAACTACAAGAAGTAGCAAAAAATAAAACACTGCTCGCTATAGTTGTTGATGACTTTGGTATTGGAAATAATAAGCTCTTAGATGATTTCTGTAGTTTAGACAGTAATGTAACATTCGCAATACTTCCTGACCAAAAATTTTCTAAACATATTATGAACAAAGCCGCTGAAACTGGGCATGAAAGCATGATCCACATCCCCATGGAACCAATAAGTTATCCAAAAGATAATCCAGGAGCAAATGCAATCTATGTACACCTTTCTGAGAAGGAAATTAAACGCCGCATGGAAAATTATATAAAGCAATTCCCATTATGTGTAGGGGCTAATAATCATATGGGTTCATTCGCTACAACCGATGAAAAGGTAATGAGAACCGTTTTACAGGTCTTGAAAGATCATAACCTATATTTTGTAGACAGTCGTACTTCTCAATCTTCAATTGCTTATGACGTTGCTAAAAGGATGATGATACCTACATGTGTAAATCAATTTTTTTTGGATACTCCGAGTATCACCGAAAAGACACTTGCGAAAAAGATTAAGCAAATTAGGTATCTTGCTAAAGATCGAGATAAAATACTGGTAATAACACATTGTGCGACTCAAGATCGATATGAATTCTTAAGAGAATTCATTAAAGAGATTAATAAGCTCGATTTTGAATTAGTCCCAGTTTCAGAGTTATTTAAATCTAAATTACCTGAGATAATATAGGAGTAGAAAATGGAAATTTTCAAATCATTATTACTTGGAATAATTCAAGGATTAACTGAATTTTTACCAATCAGTAGCTCTGGGCATCTTGTCCTCGCTGAACATTATTTGAAGTTTAATAACCCAGACATTAGTTTTGAGATAATTCTTCATCTCGGCTCATTATTTGCAGTATTACTTTACTTTCGCAAAGATATATTGTCATTACTCACTTCAGTAGTGCTTTTTAAAAATAAAGAGACTAATCATCTAAGAAATAGAAATACAGTTTTCTACATATTAGTAGCTACTACTGTGACCGGTGTTCTTGGATTATACTTTGAAGAACCTCTTACTAAAGCTTTCTCTTCATTGTATGTTCCTAGCTTCATGCTTATCATCACAGGCTTTATTCTTTTCATTTCTGACAAAATTGAACCCAGTGGTATAAAAACTCACCAACTTGGAATTAGAAAATCGATCCTTATAGGATTGGTACAAGCATTTGCTATACTTCCAGGCATCTCCCGTTCAGGTACAACTATCACCGTTGGTATATTTGCGGGATTAGACAGAGAAGAGGCAGCAAGATTTTCATTTATACTTTCAATCCCTGCTATCTTGGGAGCAAATATTCATAAATTTTCAAATATCCTAAATCTTGATAGGACGCACTGGATACCTTATCTGATTGGCACCCTAGCAGCATTTATTTCCGGATATGCAGTTATCTCATTCCTAATTACAATTGTAAAAAAACAAAAGTTGAAGTATTTTGCTTATTATTGCTGGCTAATTGCTATCGTTACATTAATTCTATATTTAAAATATTGATATGCCAAAATCTCAAATTATCCCTCATTCTGAATTCTTAAGGAAATTTCCTGATCAAAAACCACATCCAGTTTACTATATATATGGTCAGGAGAATTACTTGAAGGATACAGTCCTAAAGCAGATTTCCCGCAAATTTAAATCTTCTGGCTCCGAAGAATTCGATTCCATAATACTTCATGCTACAGATACAAATGCTGCTATGAACACTTTAGAGCAACTTGAAATGATGCCTTTTATGGCAAAATTCCGACTTGTAGTTTTAAAGAACTTTGATATAATGAAAACTTCGGATAAAATGCTTATTGCAGAATATGTACAAAATCCTGTTCCTACTTCTATTCTGGTTTTAACAGCCGAAAAGATTGATGAACGCATAAAAGCCAACAAAATGATCTCAGAAAAAGCAATGAAAATAATTTGCCGTTCTCCATATAATTCTACTGATATTTTAAAATGGCTGACTATTGAAACCAGAGAAAAAAAAATATCTATGGATGCCGATTCAAAAGAACTTTTTACAAGAAGTATTGAGCTAGATTACCAACTAGCTGCAAATGAATTAGAAAAATTGATGATTTACACGAAGGGGAAAGGAAGTATTACCATTGAAGAGGTAAAGGAAACAGTCGGGAAATCCAGAACTAATAAAGTTTTTGATCTTCAAAATGAAATTGGAAAACGAAATTTAAAAAATTCATTAACAATATTAGAAAATATGATCTCTAATAATGAATCAGCCGTTTTTGTTATTATTATGCTTTCCAGTTTTTTTCGGACTTTGTGGCGTGTTAAAGCCTTACAAAAAAATAATCTCAGCAATTCAGAGATCGAGAGTCGTTATCTTCATGAAGTGTTTTATAAATATCGAAAAGATTACATCACTTTTGCTAAGAACTACTCAAAGAAAGCTATCAGAGACATTTTTTTATTACTTCTGCAAGCTGATATCGATGCAAAATCATTAAATTTAAAAGATGAAATAATTTTAGAAATTCTCATTTACAAAATATGTAAAATATGAAGGTATCTTATGAATGCTAATTATCGTGCTGGATTTGTCTCAATTGTAGGAAAACCAAATGTTGGTAAATCAACTTTAATGAATAAGTTGTTAGGAGAAAAACTCTCGATAACCTCTCCCAAACCGCAAACAACGAGACAGCAGATAAAAGGCATAATTTCTGATGATAACAGACAAATAATATTAATGGATACACCAGGTTTTGTAGAAGCAAGATATGAACTTCATAATAAGATGTTGGAATATATTAATAATTCCTTAAACGATTCTGATATTATTATCTTCATGACCGATGCAAAAAAATTTCCAACAGATTATGATAAACAAATCTGTGAGAATCTAAAACGATTACATGTCCCCAAAATAGCTATGTTAAATAAGATAGACCTAACTGATGAAATTACTATTGAAAAGAAACTTAAATTACTTGAAGAATACAACTTTGAGAGAATCATCCCTATATCTGTTCTTAAGTCATCTGATTTAAATTCTTTTTTAGAAGAACTAACAAAATTACTTCCAATCAATCCTCCCTTTTATTCCACTGATGAAATTTCAGATCTTCCGATGAGATTTTTTGCACAGGAGATAATCCGCGAGCAAATTTTTTTGAATTTTGATGATGAGATCCCATACGCTTCTACAGTTGTAGTCGAACAATATCACGATTTTCCAAATAAAGTTGTTATCGCCGCAAACATCTGGTTAGAAAAAAAATCACAAAAACCAATTGTTATTGGTAAAGATGGTAAAAAAATAAAAAATTTACGAGTTGCTGCTGAGAAGGAAATCCATAAAATAGTAGAGAAAAGAGTGAAATTAGATCTCTGGATAAAGATCAAACCAAATTGGCGAAAAAAACAGAACGCTTTGAAAGAATTTGGATATAGATAATTTACTATTTTTATAGGTTACAGTGTGGTGCAATTTCAAGCTTATAAAAAGAATAAAAAATATTTGACATCAATACAACGCAAAAATTATTTGTTAATTTCTTTTAGGAGGATTAGCTCTAATTGGTAAGACAGCGGTCTTGAAAACCGCCGGGCTTAGCCCTTGGGGGTTCGAGTCCCTCATCCTCCGCCAGAATTATAGTAGTGGAGAGGTGACCGAGTTGGTTGAAGGTGTGCGCCTGCTAAGCGTATGTAGGGGAAACCTTACCGAGGGTTCGAATCCCTCCCTCTCCGCCAGCTCTTATTTATAGATCTTTTGGGCCGTCGACAAGCGGTAAGTCACATGGTTTTGGTCCATGCATTCAGGGGTTCGAATCCTCTCGGCCCAACCATTAAAGCCATCCGATAGATATCGGTTGGCTTTTTTTTTATTTTAATAAATTAAAAGCAAATTGACCTCTTTTACTTTTTTACACTTTTTGTTACATGTAATTTTTTTAGGACATAATATTTAAAAAAGTGTAGGTAAATTATGGCACAGAAAAGATTGTTAATCGTAGAAGATGAAAGGATCATTGCTGAAGATATTAAAAGAACTTTATTACAATTCGATTATGAGGTTATTGATATCATCTCATATGGCGAAAGGGTTCTAGAACGTTATGAAGAACTCAACCCAAACCTGATTTTGATGGATATTATGTTAGCTGGGAAAATGAATGGAATTGAAACTGCAAGTAAAATAAAAGATAAGCATAATGTTCCAATAATATATTTAACTGCCTATGCTAATGAGCCTATACTGAATAGTGCAAAGGTTACCGAACCTTTTGGATATTTGATCAAACCATTTGAAGTTTGGAGTGCGCTGCGACTCTTCTCGCTTTTCTTCTTGCTTGCTTGTGGGCACTTTTGTTATGGGATTGCTCCAAATCTCTCAATGAAATCTTCTGCTGTTAAAACAGTTAAATCTTTAGAAACAAAAGCTTTTACATTTCGGGTAATGATGAAATCCAAATTTTGAAACTTTGCGGAATAAAATTGAATTGCATCCTCGAAATCCTTAAACTCAGAATTTAAGGCAAGATCAATTACTTTTTCATCAACTTGGATTATTGTTAAAAGAAGTCTCAACTTTCTTAAGCTTGAATGAGCAAAATTGCGAGATTTAAATTTAGATAAAATATAAAAGAGATTTGAAAAAACTACAGGCGTTGTATAAGCATCAACTTTTTTTTCGTCGATCAATGTAAACAATTGTGCAGCAGGATTATAAAATGGTTCTCTTTTAGCAAATATGTCTAAAATTATGTCTGTATCTATAAATAATTTAGGTTTCATTTATACTTCTCACTTAAGAAGTTATAGTATTCTTCTTTCTCATTGAAGTCTCCAGGTAAATTAATGATTCCAGTTAATTCTTCAACAATAGCTGATGATTTAACCTCAGGTTTTGTTTTTTGAACAACGTAATTAAAATAATTTTCTACCATTTTGGAAAGAGATACTTGATGCTTTTTTACATATGATTTTATCTCTTCAATGATTTTTTGATCAACTGACAAAGTTAGTTTTGTATTCATTTAAAACCTCCATACGTAAAATATATTTAACAAGTGTACGTATGTCAATATTTTTTTTCTGATTTGGAGCTTTCCCATAACAAAAGCACCTGCGGTTCAGTTATCTGCCCGCTTTCGTCTGAATCGTACCGATTCAAACTTTGGTTTGTCCGCTTTCAGTTGGGATCGTTCCGATCCCGCAGCGTGCTCAAACATTATGCCTATTTTCAGTATAAATAATTTATCTACTTGACACAAAAGTGAATGCAATGTTTTTAGAAGAAAGTATTTAAGGAGATTTAATAAATATTATGAATGATGTCTTAAAAAAATATAAAGAGTTGTTAATTCAAAAGAGATATAGCAATAATACACAAAGAATTTATTGTAACTATTTCAAGGATTTTAATTCTTATTTTAAAGACAATGAGCTTGATAAATTAACTACAGAGCAGATAAATAATTATATATTAGATTTAATCCAGTCAAAAAAAATATCAATTAGTCAGCAAAATCAAAGAATAAATGCAATTAAATTTTACTATGAAAAAATACTTGGCAGAAACAAACAATATTATGCATTACATCGCCCAAATAAAGAGCACAAATTACCAAAAGTCTTGAGTAAAAATGAAGTAAAAAAGATACTTACTTCTAGTAACAATTTAAAGCATCATTGTATTTTATTATTAATTTATTCTGCTGGTTTAAGGAGAAGCGAATTAATAAATCTTAAAGTTTCTGATATTAATTCAGATAGAATGATTGTTAATATTGTTAATGCAAAGGGCAAAAAAGACAGAATTTCATTATTATCTGAAAACACATTAAAATTATTAAGAGAATATTATAAAAAATATAAACCAGCTAATTACCTTTTTGAAGGTATGAAAGGAGGTAAATATTCTCCTACAAGTGTTGCAAAAATATTAAAAAAAACTGCATTAAAAGCAGGATTACAAAAAAATGTAACTCCACATATGTTAAGACATAGTTTTGCAACTCATTTACTTGAACAAGGAACTGATTTAAGATATATACAAGAATTATTGGGTCATAATAGTTCTAAAACTACTGAAATATATACTCACGTATCAAAGAAGGCAATTGCTAAAATAAAAAATCCAGTTGATGATTTTTTTTAACAAAGGAGATTAAGAAATGGTAAAAGAAAAATATATGCTATTGTTGTTATCCCACCAAATAGGCGGGATAACAACAATAGGTGATACACACAAGTTGTGCGAAATTCTCTTTTGTGAAAAAATAGCATTAAGGAAAATTTTGCCACTTTTTATTAATAATTTTTAAGAAATAAACTATGGAAAACGATAAAAAAAATCAGGAAGAGGGTTTAAAAGCGATAGCATCACGAGCCCCATTCACCCCCAATCAACCAATTAAACGAAAAGAATTTTTCGTCGGTATTTTGATTATTACTGTCGTTACCTTTGCTATAAGTACAATACTTTCAATATTACTCGGCGGTATGAATCTTTTCATGGCTCTTGTCTTTGGAATAATCTTTTCTTACCTAATGGCAACTTGGTATACAAAAAGGTTCTTAGATATTAAGCCAACAGCTAACGCAAAAATTTTTCAGATTATACTTTTTGTCATAATTCTCTTATTAAATATACTGACTTATCTCCAAGCTAGTATGATGGCTGAAGCTAGAGCTGTTTTGGATTATTATGTCTTGTACGGTTTCGACACGGTTGCTGGAGCCCCAGATGTTAGTCCTACAACTGAAATGTATGCAGTTCCTGTTTCTGTTGCCAGAGCAGTAATCGGGATACCGCTTTCATTATTCGCTCTTTTCTTACTATTTAAGAAAGGTAAGGAAAAAACAGTGGCAAAATGATGAACATTATTTTTTGTGTAACTGCATAATTAAATAAAAAGTAGCAAGATTATTATAATATTTTTTTCACAAAAGAGAACTCAAGGGGTCGTTGCACTTTCGCTCGTACCTCACTCACCCTCGCACAACACAGTATATGAGGTTCGCTCCTGCCGTTGCTCTCCCATATTTTGCTCGTACCTCGTAAAACATCTCATATACTGATACGTTAGTGGCAATAAGAAAATGAAAGCGGAGTAAAAATGAAAAAAAAGCAATTTATGGAGAATGTGTTTGGAAATAAATTACACATAACTACATTAAATAAGATTTATTTACTATTAACATTACTTAAT
>JAVCCD010000005.1 GCA_030765665.1 Candidatus Tenebribacter mawsonii
ATTTTTTCTTTTTATTTTAAATAATTTTTAGACATTACTATTAGTTTTTCATTAACTTGATTAAACCCATATTTTACATATAATTTATCAGCATAAGATGTCCATAATATTTGCTTTAATTCCTTAATAGATGAGTAGTTTGTCATTGTCTCAGTTAACCAGCCACCCAAACCTTTTTTTCTATAATTATATCAAAAAACATTGCGTAAGTTGTGAAATCACTTATTATTCGACCAAAACCAATTTGTTTATTATTATGAAACAATGAAAAACATAAAGAGTTTTCAATTATTTTCTTTATGGTAGCTAAATTTCTGTTTTTCGCCCAATGTGTGCTGCTGAATAATTATTGTAGTTATTTAATAGTTAATTAGTTACAGTACAACGACCCCTAAATAGCTCAGTATTATTCTTATACCACTTTAGGCATATGAATAAAAAGATCCTCACCTGTTAAGTGAGGATTTTGAACGTAATATTAAGAGCAAAATTTAATTTGCTCTGGTTTATAGAATTTTAAAGACTGGGTACAACTGGCTTCTGCGGATTGGCTACATTAGCTAAAACTGTAACCGATGTTCCACAGCAAAGTACATTATTATTTGTCGTAAATGCTGTTCCTGGTATTGGATAATTTTCAATACCAAGTCCACAGTCATTTATGTTTGTAAGAAGAACCCAATCTCCGGCTGGAACAGTATAATTGTAGTCTGAACCTGAATTGTATATTACAATAAACTGATTTCCTGAATTGTCTTTAAGAAGTCCGATTAATACTCCATCCTGAGTTTCGCTATTTTCAGCAGTGAAAACTTTGCTATTACTTGTTATATCAGTCAAAGAACCTTGTCTAAAAGCCTGATTAGCTTTACGCAATGCTATTAACTTTCTATAATATTTATAAACATTCAAGTTTTCTACTTTGGCATTCCAGGATATCCAGTTGACTGACAAAGGAGAATTATAACTGTTATTATTCCCATCTTTAGTTCTAAGAAATTCATCTCCTTCAGATATAAATGCTACCCCCTGAGAGGTCATGAGAATTCCAGCCGAAAACATATCAATCTGCTGAAAATATTTGTTTGACCATGATTCAGCTCCACCGCCTACATCCTGGCAACAGATTTTGTCCCATATACAGAGTCCATCATGACATGAAACATAATTTATTGCTTCTGATGGCATATTTGCATAAGCATTTACCCAGCTATCATCTAGGTTTGGAGGAACAGAATCTGTAGTATAATCTGAACCTCTGATTGAACCTTTAAACCCTTCTGCCATCTGCCCCATTAGCCCTTGAATATCCAAACCACCAGGTAATTGATTAAATATATAACCGCCGTAGGTATTACTTTGTTGAGATGGTCCTATCAAAGCATTTCTGTAAGATCCATTAAAACAACCAACTCCAGGAGTAAGTGCACCGTTATTCATATATTCAGTACAGGAAATATTGCCGGAATTGCAACCATTATTTATCCCTTCGCTTCCGCAGTTCCAAGGCTCACCATAATAAATGTAATTCTGACCTGGATTTAAATTATTCAGATATTGAGCCCATGCACTTGTAATTGCATAATCAAAAGAAGCCATTTCATCGAATCTATAACCATCAATCCCATATATTTTCATCCAGAATGCCATTGAGTCGGCAACCATATTGCTTACCATAGGATTTGCTACATCAACAGTGTTACCACATCCAGTATCGTCTATTAACTGCCCCTGACTATCAGTTAGATAGTATGAATTTGTTTTTGGACTATTAGATGCAAAAATAGATGCAGCATAAGTATGATTGAAGACGACATCCATTACGACCCTAATATCATTACTATGGAATGAGCTGACCATTTTCTGAAGTTCCTGAATACGATTCATATAATCGCCGACTGAATACTTGGAAAACTTTGCTTGAGGAACATTATATTCAACAGGATTATATCCCCAGTTATATGAATACCCTGTAAAGCTGTATGTGTACATGGGCATTATCTGAATATGTGTTATTCCAAGGTCTTTCAGATGTTGAAGAGCGGTAGCTTGGCCTTTGTAAGTCCCGCTCTGGGCGAGGCCTGTAAATGTTCCACCATTTTTAACTCCTGAATCAGGATTGCCTGTATAATCCATAACCTGGAGTTCATAAATAATAGCATCTGTAAGATTTGCCAATGCAGGACGTTTACTGTTGAAGTCTATAATAATTTGACTTAAATCAACTACTACCTGATTACACGGACCGGGAACTGGAGGAGAATCTGCAGGACATGTTGCAGGTACAGGATTAGCCAATGTTCCATCATTAACATACTGTGTTTCACTTATAGATGAATCATCGGTGCAATATCCAGTGGTCATCTTTGCATATGGATCACGAACCGTTACTCCATTAAATTTAAAATAATATTGGCAAAGATTGCAGTTTTTCGGAACAGTAGCAGAGTAAATATCTGTATACTTATTTACTCCATTATCTTCATAAGGCTGCTGAAGGGTTAAAGAGTATTCTGTAAATTCTGTTTGGCCTGGAAGTTGAATAAAGACACTGGCAGGCGTAATATTGTCGGGATTCCAGATAGCAAACCTTGTACTTACATTGTTGCCCTTGGGTATTACTGTGGCACCGAGAGTGTCGTACGCAGCATGAGATACCAATGAGCAGAATACTAATGCACATGCGACAAAAAGAATTTTTAATCTTTTCATTTATTCACCTTTTCCATTTGATTTGTTACTTTAATTTCAGGTAAGAGCAATTGAAATTGCAGCCTATTCCTAATAAAAACTTTACGGATGTGATGAATAAAATCATCATTTATAATTATAACACTATAAATGATATATAATGGAAAATATGACTAATTGCAATAATGAAAAGAATAATATTAATTTGATATTTATATAGCTAGGTATAAAGAAAACTTATAGTACCAGCAAAAAATTACGAATTATGAATTACGAATTACGAATTATAGTGAATTATTAGCAACCGTAAAGCTTTGTAATTTTAAGTAAAACAGGCATTTTTATCAAGCTCTGCATGACCTGCCTGTTAGGAACAAGACGTATGCGGGATAAACGTACAGTGCATTCGCAGGCAGGTCATGCAGAGCTTGATAAAAATGCCTGCGTTACCGAGCTTAACGGTTACATAAATCAAAGCTTTACGAGCTATATAGTTTTCTCCTAGGGGGTCGTTGTACTCTTAGTACTTAATAACTAGATTATTATAAATACAAAATACTATA
>JAVCCD010000281.1 GCA_030765665.1 Candidatus Tenebribacter mawsonii
TCTCAAGCTGCTAATAGACCTAATACCTCAACTTATATTGGCAAAGGCAAGCTGCAGGAAATTAAAAATGCAGCTTCTTCATCACATGTTCATACATTAATTTTCAATAATAATTTATCACCATCTCAATCGCTCAATATTTCTGATGTTTCCGGTTGTAATGTTGTAGATAGAACAGAAATAATTCTATATATATTTGCCAGGCACGCTCGAACGAAACAATCAAAATTGCAAGTTGAACTTGCTCAATTAGAATATGCATATACAAAGCTAAAACGAAAATGGAAGCATCTTTCCAGGATACAAGGTGGTATTGGATTCAGAGGACCAGGAGAAACACAAATCGAAGTTGATCGTCGTGAAATTCGTAAGAAAACAACAATACTAAAAAAGAGAATAAAGAATATTGAACAGGTATCTTTAACTAAGAGAAATAAGAGAAAGAATTTTACCTCCATTGCCTTAGTAGGCTATACAAATGCAGGGAAATCCACATTATTCAACAGATTAACCTGTGAGAATCGCTATACAGCTGATCAACTCTTTGCAACATTAGATTCTAAAACAAGAGCTATTTCAGCTGAGTTTGATGAGAAGCTTGTTATCACTGATACGATCGGCTTCATAAGGAAGCTACCTCATCGGTTAATATCTTCATTTAACTCTACATTACTAGAAGTTTTAGAAGCGGATCTGCTTTTACACGTTGTTGATGTTTCTCAACAGAATCTGTTTGAACTTATGGAAGCTGTCGAGGGTGTTCTTCACGAAATAAAAGTTGATCATAAGAACATCCTTATTGTGTTCAATAAATCTGATAATATGAGTGGAAATCATTTTCTTTTCATGAGAAAACAGCTGTTAAATAAATATCCTGACAGTGTTTTTATATCAGCAATAACAGGGGATGGGATTGATAAATTATTTATTAAAATCGAGGAATTTTTACAACGTAGTAAGCAAAATATTGAGCTTGAAGTTCCTCAAGAGATGCATAATTTAATATCTTTCTTACACAAGAACTCAGAAATTATTGAAGATAAGTATATTGAATCCTCAAATTCTCATCTGTATAAATTAAAAATTAGTAGACAATTATTAGAAGGTATAAAAAAACAAATAAAAGATTATAAGTTATTAAAATTTATTAATAATTAAAATATATATATAAATAAAGAAAAAAGGAGCTAAAAATGGTGAGTAATTTACAAAACATTATCTCTGAAGCTGCAAAAGGAATGAAGAAATCTGCAATTCGTGAACTTCTTAAGCTTACAAAAGATCCAGAAATTATTTCTTTTGCAGGAGGATTACCTGCACCAGAAACTTTTCCGATTGAAGAACTTGTTGAAATCACGAGTGAAGTATTGCGTGAAGATGGAGAAAAAGCATTGCAATATGGTTCCACCGAAGGAGATGATAACTTACGTGAATTGATTGTTGAACTTTACAAGAAGATGGGTTTTGATATTACGTTAGAAAATGTAATGATAACAACAGCTTCTCAGCAAGGTCTTGATCTGTTAGCAAAAGTTTTCATCGATAGAGGTGATAAGGTTTTAGTAGGTTTACCTTCTTATTTAGGTGGTTTGCAAGCATTTAAAGCTTATGGGGCTGATCTTTTAGGAATTGAATTTGATGAACATGGAATGCGTTCTGATGACTTGGAAGCAAAGCTTGCAGAACTTAAAGCTGCAAATGATCTCCCTAAATTTGTTTACATTATTCCAGATTTCCAGAATCCTGCTGGTGTAACAATGCCCGAAAAGAGAAGAAAAGAGATAATCGAAATTGCTAGAAAGTATGATATACTTATCATTGAAGATAGCCCATACAAAGAAATCAGATTTGAAGGTGAACATCAAGAAAGTCTGTATGCACTGGAAGGAAATGGACAGGTTATAAACTTTGGTACTTTCTCTAAAATATTTGTTCCAGGTTTTAGGATTGGGTGGATAATTGCTCATCCTGAAATTATAGATAGATTTGTTAAAGCTAAACAAGCTACAGATCTCTGCACATCACCTTTTGTACAAAAAATTGCTGCAAAATATATGGAAAAAGGCTACTTTGAAACGAACCTTAAAAAAACCATCCAGCTTTATAAAGAGAAGAAAGATATCATGATGAAAGCCTTTGAAAAGTATATGCCAGAAGGAGTTACATGGACGAAACCAGAAGGTGGATTGTTTCTGTTCATAACTTTACCAGAATATATGGATTCAGAAGTTTTGTTTAAAAAAGCAATTGAAAAGAAGGTTGCTTTTGTTATAGGTCACGCTTTTTACTGTAATGGCAAAGGCAGGAATACAATGCGAATTAATTTCTCATATGTTCCTAAAGAGATTAGCGAAATTGGTGTTAAACGTTTAGCTGAAGTAATAAAAGCTGAAATGAGATAAGAACCAATATATAGTAGTTTAGGAGAAGTAATATTGCTTCTCCTTTTTTTTGGAAGAAACAGGAGTATGATTTGGGTAAGGTAAACGTGGCAGTTGTTGGTGCTACTGGAGCTGTAGGCAGAGAGATGGTAAAGATCTTGGAAGAAAGAAGTTTTCCTATTAATGATCTCATCCTTTTAGCTTCAACCAAATCAATTGGAGAATCGATTTTCCTGAAAAAGAAAGAATATAAAATTCAAGAACTTGATGAAAATAGTTTTGATAATATTGATATCGCTTTGTTTAGTGCTGGAAGCAAAGTAAGCAAGAAATTTGCTCCAATCGCCACAAAAAAAGGTGTAATTGTTATTGATAATAGTAGTGCTTTTAGAATGGATTCTAAAGTACCCTTAATCGTTCCTGAAGTAAATTATCAAGATATAAAAAAACATAATGGAATAATTGCAAATCCCAATTGTTCAACAATTCAGATGGTTGTTGCTTTAAAACCAATTTTCGATGAAGTTGGAATAAATCGAATTATCGTATCCACTTACCAATCTGTTTCAGGTACCGGAAAGGAAGCTATTGATGAACTTTCATTACAATCACATCAAGTATTGAATAATGAGAAACTTACACGTAAAGTATATCCGCATCAGATAGCTTTTAACATCTTACCACATATTGATGTATTTGAGGACAATGGCTATACTAAAGAAGAGATGAAATTAGTTCATGAAACTAACAAGATTTTTGGAAACAGTAAGATAAAAATAACTGCCACAGCTGCTCGAGTTCCGGTTTTTCATGGACATTCCGAATCAGTTTATATAGAAACTAAGAAGCACATTTCAATTAATAAATTAAAAAAAATATATCTCAAAACAAAGGGGATTAAACTTGTTGACGATATTGATAATAGCAAATATCCATTGGCAATTATGAGTGAGATTTATGATGAAATTATGATTGGACGATTACGCAAAGATCTATTTGAACCGAACGGCATAAGTATGTGGATCGTAGCCAATAACTTACGAAAAGGTGCTGCTCTTAATGCAGTTCAAATTGCGGAATTTCTAATTTAGGAAATAATTTTGAAAATTGTAATACAAAAATTTGGTGGTACATCATTACAAAATTCTGAAATCAGAGCAAAAGCCGCTGAACATATTAGAGCTGCAATAGAAGAAGGATATAAGCCGGTTGTTGTAGTGTCTGCAATTGGTAGAGCTGGTAA
>JAVCCD010000263.1 GCA_030765665.1 Candidatus Tenebribacter mawsonii
CATATAAAGAGGAACACATAATTTATGAAAACAATATTCAACCAAAAATACGATAGAGATGTTTATCTCGATTTTCTACAAAACTATTTGCTTCCCGATGATTTCCAGGTTGAGGAAGAAAATGTAACAAATGACATTTCTTTTGACTCAAGTAGAATTTCAGAAATCACTTATTTAGGCTATTCAGAAATTTTAGATATTTCAGTATATGAAATCATTCACAAATCAGAATTTGATCCAAGAGTTTCACTTTCAAAAGAAGCATTTAAAATGATGGCAAATTTCAGTAAAAGAAAAGCACTAATCTTCTTCGTACCAGAAAGTTTAGTAAACTATAGATTTTCGTTAACTACTATTGATCTGGATATAAAAGGAAAGAAAATACAAAGATTATATTCCAATCCACGCAGATATTCCTTTTTACTTGGAGCAGAAGCAAAACTTGGGACAATTTTCGACAAACTTTTAGACACAAAAATTATTGAAAAAACAAAAAGAGTTTCTGACTTCAAAGATCTAAAAGAACGATTCTCTGTTGAATCTGTTTCCATTCAATTCTTTAAAGAATACAAAGAATTATACGAAAAAATCAAAGTTACTTTCGATAAAATCCCGAACTTTAAAATTGTAGAATCAAAACATATTGAATCAAATTTTATTGAATTGTTCTCTCGTAAATTATTAGGACAAATTGTTTTTATCTATTTCCTGCAAAGAAAAAAGTGGTTGGGTGGTGATCCTTCAAATATAGAGTGGAATGATGGTAAATTAGATTTCCTTGATTGGGCTTTTAAATATTGTTCGAAAAACAATTTGAACTTTTTTGATAGTTTTTTGGAAAAATTATTTTATAAAGGCTTTAATGAAAAAGGATCGTCTTTTGAATTTAACGGAATGTTTATCAAAGTCCCATTCCTTAATGGTGGTTTGTTCGAAAAATTTTATACATCAGATGAAACTCTCATTCTACATCCCCCAAATTCTCTGTTTTCAAATAATGATGGAACAGGAATATTAGATATTCTGGATAAATACAATTTCACAATAGATGAAAATACTTTCTTTGAGCAGGAAGTTGGTGTTGATCCTGAAATGCTTGGAAAAGTATTTGAAAATCTCTTACCCGAAAACCTGAGAAAAGGGAAAGGTGCTTTTTATACACCACGAGAGATTGTTTCCTATATGACGAGAGAAAGCCTGATTAACTATTTAAAAACAAAATTGGAAGGCTCAGGCATTAACTCAGAAACATTAGAAGAAAAAATCAGACATTTATTTGAATATAAAGATTATTACGTCAGCAAAAAAGAATCTGAAGAAATGGATTTTGAAAAACAATTTTATGAGTTATTTGATATTGTAGAAAATGTGATAAAACATTTGAAATCAATAAAAATCGTTGATCCCGCAGTTGGTTCTGGAGCCTTTCCTATGGGTATTCTTTTGGACATCGTATCTTTGCGAGAATATATTGAAAAAGAATTTTTAAATAACAATATAATTACAAGTTATGATCTAAAAAAAGAAACAATACAAAATTCAATTTATGGCGTTGATATTGATCCAGGTGCTGTGGAAATTGCCAAACTTCGTTTCTGGCTTTCACTTGTTGTTGATGCAGAAAAACCAGAAGCTCTTCCAAATCTTGATTATAAAATTATGCAAGGAAACAGCTTAATCGAGACTTTCGCAGGGATAAATTTTGGCAAGAAAAGCGAAACGGATAAAATTGAAGTAAATAGCAATGAAATTAAACATTTACACGATAAACAAGAAGCTCTATTTAATTGTGACGATAATAATAATAAGTTAAAATTAAGAAATGAAATTGATGAAATAGTAAGAAATTTATATCATTCAATAATTGAAAAATCTAAAGAAGATTATTACATTGCTCATCAACATCTAATAAAAATGGCTAATTCTTTTGGGAATAATGAAGCACGGAAAGAATATTTAGCCATAAATGAAAAAAGATTACAGA
Organism: Candidatus Tenebribacter mawsonii; assembly: GCA_030765665.1. Lineage (GTDB taxonomy): Bacteria > Cloacimonadota > Cloacimonadia > Cloacimonadales > TCS61 > Tenebribacter > Tenebribacter mawsonii. The sequence goes on from JAVCCD010000263.1 coordinate 1,985, forward strand.
AGCAGTTTAAAATAGATTTTTCTGAAGCTGATAAAATTCTACACGATTTTTCAAAGAAAGATAAAGTCAGACCGTTTTTTCCCTGGCATTTGTATTTTGCTGATGTGTTTAAGGTTAATGATGGGTTTGACATTGTAATTGGAAATCCACCGTATGTTTCAACAAAAGGAATTTCAATTGATGATAAACAAAATTTGTTAGCAGAATTTGATTTTGCAGATGACCTTTATTCTCATTTTTATTTCAAAGGATTAAGTTTATTAAAACCAGACACAGGTTTTTTATCCTACATATCTTCAAAAACATTTTGGACAATTCAAACAAAAAAGAATTTGAGAAAATTATTCTTAAATCATAAGATCTATGAAATCTATGATACAGCAAATCCTTTTGAAGCAGCAATGGTAGATACATGCATTATGTCTGTGAACAATGAGATAATGAACGATGATTATCCCTTTTTAATTAAAGATGGAAAAGAAGAAATATTAAGTCCTGTAGTTTATAAGACCAATGCAAATTTATATAGTAATTCCGTTAATAATGTTTTCTTTTTACCAACGGAAATGAATCTAAAAATATATTACAAATATAATCATATAGTTAAAGATTTAATTACTGCATGGTGGGATAAAATTAAAACAAGTCGTGACATCACAAAAAATAAATATAAACTAAATCAATATCGAGAATCTTTAAAACCTGGAGATGTTACTCTCTTAGGTTTGATTACAGATGGAGGTGTTGGTCTACAAACAGGTAACAACGGTAAATATGTTGGTATCTTAAAAGGAACTAAATATGCTATTAGAACAATTGAAACAAGACCTCATAAATTTCTTGAAGCTATAAAAAAACACAAAATTGACAATTACAAATCCATCACTGATCTTTCTGAATCGGAAAAATATTTAGCTGATTTGAATGAAAATGAGATAAGAAATTTGTTTGATGAATTGAAAGAAAAATATGGAAGAGATATTTTCGGACAAGGTTATCTTTTTAGGATTGTATCCAAAGATGATATTGCCGATGTCGATTCCTTAACAGATAATGAACAGAAAAATGGTATTAATAACAGTGTATCTTTTGTTCCTTATGACAAAGGTGATAGAGAAGGCAATCGCTGGTATCTTCGTACACCATATTATATTGATTGGAATCGGGAAAATGTTAAGATTTTACAAACTGATCCAAAAGCAAGATGGCAAGGGTATGATTTCTTTTTTAGAAGAGGCTTTTGTTGGACAAATGTGCTAAATCCAAATGCTCGTTTGATTAAATGTAGATTGAAAGATAAGTCTATAAATGATGTTGGATCAATGTCCTTGTATTGTATAGAACATAAATTAGATAATTATTTCGTATCGTTAATCAATTCGAATTTCCTGTTTGATTTTTATCG
>JAVCCD010000266.1 GCA_030765665.1 Candidatus Tenebribacter mawsonii
TCAAAGCAGCTGCAGGTAATACTGTGAGTGTACATTATTCTGGATATCTGGAAGATGGAACTATGTTTGATTCTTCAGTTAAAAGAGACCAGCCATTTAGCTTTACTCTTGGAATGGGGCGAGTTATTAAAGGTTGGGATGAAGGTGTTGCTATGATGAAAATAGGTGATAAAGTACAGCTGATAATTCCTTCTAGTCTGGGTTATGGAGCAAACGGTGCTGGTGGTGTGATTCCACCAAATGCTACTCTAGTTTTTGATGTTGAATTATTAGAAGTAAAATAAATTCTTATGATAAAGATCTTATTCATTTGGAAAGTTGATAATAAATTAAAACATTATCTTCAAGAGAGATTAGCCAGTGTTAATAATATCAACTTGATCTTCCCAGACAATACAGATGAAGAAAATTTGCTCTCACTTTGCTCTGACGCACAGATTATTATCGGGTGGAGACCAACGCATGATCTTCTCAAGAAAGCTGAGAAGCTGAGCGTATTTATTAATCCGGGTGCTGGTGTTCAGCACCTGGTTTCTCTTTTTAAAGAAATCAATCAAACCAGACAAGTTCATCTGATCAATGGACACGACAATTCTTATTTTACTGCTCAACATGGTGTTGCTCTACTTCTTTCACTTACAAACAAGCTAATTCCGCACCACCAATGGATGAAAGAAGGCAAATGGAGAATGGGAGATAAAGAGGCAAAATCGATTCCATTACGAAGCAGAAAGATCGGCTTACTTGGTTATGGACATGTGAATAGACAGATTAATAAAATGCTGCAGGGATTCACTGACGAAATCCAATTCCTAAAAAACGATTACACAGAAATTGCAGAACTACATGATTTCTTGGAAAAAATTGATATATTAATATGTGCGGTTCCTTTCACTTCTAAAACTAAGAACATGCTTAAAATGAAAGAACTTAAATTGCTGGGTAAAGATGGAATTCTTATCAACCTTAGTCGTGGACAAATAATCAACGAGAAAGACCTCTTTGAAGCATTACAGAAAAAACTGATACAAAGTGCCGCTATTGACGTCTGGTACAATTACAACCCTATACAGGATGGGAATAATAGAAAATACCCCTTCAACTATCCCTTCCAAAATTTGGATAATATAGTTCTCTCACCACATAGGTCAGCCTCACCATTCGACGATCTACAAAGATGGGATGAGGTGATCGAGAATATCACAAGATTTGCCAATGATGACAATGATCCTATAAATATTGTAGATCTGGATAAAGAATATTAAACTGGCATGATATTAATCTACGTTAAAGACTAATTTTCTACCCTGTAGTTTTAAAACAGCATCTTCAAATTCTACCCGTAAAGATTCAATTAACTCCTTTACTGAGATTATTTTGTTAATCTTGTAAGCATTGGAACCGGCAAAGCTGAAGCCTTCAGTTAAGTTTCCTATCTTTGCCTTCATCAAAGCATCTGCAATACAATATAATGATTGTTTCATGTTGCAGGTCTTTAAGCATTTCCAAGGGCAGTTAAAAGGCTTTTTTATACCTGAAGTTACATCTGTTAAAAATTTATTGATTATTGCTCTTCCCGGTAAACCAACAGGACTTTTTATAATACCGATATCCTCTTTTTTACAATTAACAAACTGCTCTTTAAATTTAATATCAGCATCACATTCATCCGTTGCCACAAAACGGGTTCCCATTTGAACTCCAGACGCTCCCATTTCCAGAAATTTATATATATCTTCTCCACTGTAGATCCCACCTGCTGCAATTACAGGAATATCTTTCCCATGCCGCTGTATAAAAGGTTCAATAATCTTGATAACTTCCGGTATTATATTTTCCAAAGCATATTGCGGGTCGTTTATCTGCTCCGCTTTGAAACCAAGATGACCACCTGCTTTTGGTCCTTCCACCACCACTGCATCAGGAACATGATTGAATCTTTTTTCCCAACTGTGAAATATCAAGTTTGCTGCTCTGGCTGATGATACTATTGGAACGATTTTTGTTCTTATCGTCTCTAAATATTCTAATGAGATATCTCCCGGCATTTTTAGCGGTAATCCGGCGCCCAAAAATAAGATGTCTATCTCCTCTTCAATTGCTGCTTTCACAATATCATCGTAATCAGATATTGCCACCATTACATTTAGTCCAATAACTCCATCTGATAGTGCTTTGGCTTTGCGGATCTCTTTTCGTAGACAAATTAAATTCTCTTTTCGATAGTTATTTCTATCTAATTTTTCCAACAAACCCAAACCAACTGATGAGATAACGCCGATTCCACCTTCATTCGCTGTTGAAGCTGCTAAACCTGACATGGAAATACCAACACCCATTCCACCCTGGATAATAGGGACTCGTGCTGTAAACTCCCCAATTTTTAATTCTGGCATCATTTTCTTTCCTCCTCAAACTTTCTTTCCGACTCTATTCGTCTATTGGTCGAATTATAAATAAAAAAAATATTAACGGTTCGCAATTCCATTGAAAATTAAATCAAGCATCTCATTGCTCTCTTTCACTGGATCATAATCTTTAGCTTCTACGAAAAGCGAAAATTCCAAACCTTTAATTGCAATTGATATCATTCGGGAAATTGTAACTACATCATCCACATCGAAGCTATTCTGTTTAACTCCTTCTTCTAAGAGTTTTTTTAGAACAATGTTTTCATTATCATAAAAATCCTTTCGCACTTCTTCCACGAATAAATAGTGATCTAAATATTCATCTGTAAGAGTTGAATAGAATTTACTGAGATCCTGTAGATGAGTCATTCTGGTTGTTACATAAGCTCTGATCTTATCTTCCGGTGTGCTTGTTATGTTTACTGCATCAATCAGTTTTTTTTGGAAGACAAGCGTATCTTGGCGGATAACTTCAACAAAGATATCATCTTTACTTTTGAAATAGTAATAAACAGAGGATTTGCCCATATGAACTTTTTTTGCAATATCTTCCATTGTTGTCTTAAGGAAGCCATACTGTGCAAAAAGCTGTTCAGCAATCTCAATAATCCTCTGCTTCTTATCATCCATTTTTTTACATCCCTAATTTATTTTCGACCAATACCGCTTTTCGGTCGAAAACGTCAAGCGTATTTTTGTAAAACTTCAGAAATATCAAAATTTCAATTTATTTAACACTGTTATATACTTACGTGTCGGCTTTGCTAAGAGTCGGCTTTCGGAGAAAACGATCTCATTTTTTTTCTTGCTATACTAGGCAAAACGATCACGCTTTTGTTTTATTATTGACAGTTATCTTTCTCCTATCCAAATTCGATTTTGCTAAAATTAAATTGCCTTAGAGTGAACGAAATGGAGTTATTGTGAACCAACATGTTAGAGTTATGATGTACCTTTTTGGTGTAACTATAGGTTAGTTATGTGCACCTTTTTAGAGGGCGCAGCGTGCATATGTTAGCAGCAAAATATGTTATTTACAGAAATGAGGTAAGAATGAGGAATTGCATAATAAAAATAATTTTAAACAGCTTACTAAAAAAATATTTTATAGA
>JAVCCD010000176.1 GCA_030765665.1 Candidatus Tenebribacter mawsonii
CCTGATGCAAATTCAACACTTAGGTTTTCTTATGGTAAAGTGCTGGATTACTATCCTGCAGATGCTATTCATTTCGACTATATTACACATCTTAGTGGAGTAATTGAAAAGGAAGACCCCGATAATGATGAATTTATTGTTCCTGAAAAGCTTATTGAATTGTACGAAACAAAAGATTACGGACAATACGGGCAGGATGAAAAAATGATAGTTTGCTTCTTAACCAATAACGATATTACTGGTGGAAACTCAGGATCGCCTGTTATGAATGGAAAAGGTGAACTTACAGGAATTGCTTTTGATGGTAATTGGGAAGCTATGAGCAGCGATATAGCATTTGCCCCAAATATGCAACGTACTATTGTGGTTGATATTCATTATGTACTCTTCATTATTGACAAATTTGCCGGTGCTACAAATATTATTGATGAGCTTACAATTGTTAAAACACCTCCTCCGCCGCCTCCAGTACCGGTAATCGAAGAGGTTGAAGTAATTATGAATTAATTCTTGTTAATTTAGAGAAATATTTATTAAAATACTTTATTAAGAGTCGATTTGAAATTGAATTTCAGATCGACTTTTTTTGCTTATAGTTATAGGGTTAAAATATGGTTTCAAGCGCGAACACTTGAAACAGTTATAATGTGAAAGCTTGAGACAAGTAGCTTGGAGATTATAAAGCAAAAAAAAAAGACAAGGCTAGTTAAGATTTAATAGGCCTTGTCTTTTAAAAATATTATAAGATATCAAATATTATTTCACAATCACTTTGTAATTAAGGCTGCTATTATTTTCCATAATATTTAAGAAATAAATGCCACGTGAAATATTATTAATATCTATTTTTATAAGATTGGTTCCTGAATTTGCTGAGTACATATTCTGCATAATTGCCCTTCCAGAAATATCTATAAGACTTATATTCAAATCAACATTATCTTTAGCAGAAAACGCTATATTTAATTGATTATCGGCAGGATTGGGATAAATTTCTATATCATCAACCACTAATAATTCATCAATACCAACATACGAAAATTCCATTGTTTGTTCAACCATAATATTGCCTGACTCATCAACAACATCTTTAATTGTCATAACAAAATTACCAAAACTCATTTGCGAAACAGTAAGGTGAACCTGTGCTTTATTAAACGCATGTTGCGAGGCTGATTCAATAATAATATCATTATCAATATAGTAATTTGTAATATCTTCAGCAGTAGTTTCTTCTACTCCCTCATTAAATTGAACCAAAATATTTGTACTTATTATTGGTTCAACGTTTACAACATATGGGCTATCTGTATCAACTGAACCAACAACATCACTTTCATATCTGATTTCAATTTTCCATTCACCAAAGTCCCAGTTTAATGGTCCTGTAATATCATATGTAAATCCTTCTGTTGGCACATACTCAAATATTGAAGAGTTGTGTATCATTAAATCACCCGAACCATCGTTTACGGTCCACATAAAGAAATTTGCCTGATAGTTTTCATCGGTACAAACAGCATCTTTAACTTTGACAATAATACTTTCATGACCTTCTTCAGCTCCGCCGGTTGCAATCTCAACAGGTTCTGGAAGATTGTGGTTTGATGAAATAAAATAATAATCACTTATATTTGACATTTCTGTTTTTTCATAGTATTCACTAATCTCTCCGGTGATTATTACACTATCACCTATAGCCGGGTTTCTACCCGACTCATAAATAAACAATCCATTCCATAAGCCAGTTCCATCCTGAACAAAATAGGAAGTGCCAAAATTAGCAGTTACTATTCCTGATATTGAAACAGTTTGTCCATCATAAGGTGAAACATCCTGCTGTCCTTGAACATTATATATTGAAACTAAATCACCAGTAAATACTTTTGGCACAAAGAAATCATAAACAATTGAAGAATTTTCACCAGATATATCATTTGCAATAATTTGATAATAAATAGTTTGCCCTTCTTCTTGTCCAGGAATAAAACCTGTAAAAGTATCTCCAACTGATTCCATATTAACCTGATTTACTAAGGTGTCGTAACTAGTACCCCACAATATATATGCTGATGAAATAGCACCCTGAGTACTTGTGATTGTTGCATCAATCTCAACAGGTTCATTTGAAACAGGTATTACAGGATTAATTTGAATATCTTCAAAAGAAATTGTACCAACTGTAGCTCCTCCCCAAATTAATTGTGCAAATTCAGGATTATCAATAAAGGGATTTCTGTTATGCTGGTAGGAAAAAATTACGTTGTTTCTGTTTCTCTCAAACTCATCAGGGGGATCAAGAAGATTCCATTCTAGTAAAGTTGATAGCTTTCCATGTTGAGGCAATGGGTAGGTATTATTCCAGTCAACAACTTCCAAGTCACTTTCACCATCATTACCCTCATACCTTGTTGACATATAAAATATTATACGTGCAATATCACCTTTTACTTCATCGCGTGCTTCCCAGGTTGAGTCCGTATAATAGCAACCCGTTGCCTCGGTATTTTGAATTCCACCATCATCAAAATCTTTATTGCTTCTAGCAACATTTACTGAAGCATCAGCAGGTTTTAAATTGTGCACATCACTATACATTGGTAGTACATCGACAAAATTACCATGCGATTTTGCCCATACATGCTCACGATTAATAAAATCACCTCCGGTTCCATAATCATTATTAAGATTTGATCGGCCTGTATAAACGAGTATAACATTGTCAGGATTATTGGGATCAGCATCTGAGAGGTTAAAAACAAATTTCGAGGAGTAATACGAATAAACAGTGTGTCCTTTAATAATATCGTTTAAAGCTGTTTTTAGCTCATCGCCTGATTTACCATCAGTACCATTATAATAGCCTGTTTGTTGGCCTGTAATATTTAATACGGCAAGTAGTGTAATTAATAATAGTGTTAATTTCATTTTTTTATAATTTTGAATTTTGAATTTGCTGTGTATAACAATAATGATAAAAACAAATCACTTTTAGTTGCACAGCAAATATTGAATAATGTCCTTTTCTAATAAATTTAACTTTTTTTAAGGCAACGTAATAGCAAGAGAAACATTAAATCGGCGACCAAGCCCCATAAACACACCTGCTGACATTGCATCACCTGTTAATACTTTTGAAGAATATGTATCATTATTCATGGCATCAGAAATATATAATTCATTAAGTGCATTTAACACACTGCCTCTCAAGTCAAAACGGAATTCTTTAAAATACATAGTGTAGCCAGCATTAAAACCAACCATAAAATAAGAAGGTATCTCCCATGAATCTATTGGATTTCCGTTTTCATCAAATGAATTAGGGAACTCGTCAGGATTTAGGAATAATGGATTAAAATCAGCATAATAATTATCAAAATAAGTGGCCCTGGCACTAATATACAATCTCTTAATTGGCTCGTAACGTATTCCCATGCCTAATTGTGTTTGAGCTGCATCACCAACATGCACTCCCTTGGCATTAAAATACTGTGTTTTAACAAAACTATTATTATCGTCATAAAGTTTAACTGAATCAGCAGAATTCCATTTCCAGTCACCAATAGACATAAGTCCATCAACTTTAAGATTGTCTAAAATTCTAACAATAAAATCAAGCTCAACACCCATATGCAAAGCATCCATTCCCTGAATATTAAAATATCCTGTTTGTCCATCTTCCAGAGGAACAGACACTTGCCTTCCTGGTTTATTCTCCCAAGCTGTATAGTATGCATTTGTATTAACAGTAAATAAACGGTTTTGAAATGAATAACCTAACTCAATAGCCTTTATATATTCATTTCTAATGTCTCTAAGTAGATTTACATTATACTTTTCATATACATTAGTAAATGCAGGGGCTTTTGACATATAGCCTAAGTTTAAAAATGCATTAGATTTTTCTGAAAGATTATAATTCACTCCTCCTTTGAAAGTATAACCCGGAATCCATTTCCAATCAGACTGTTGCCAAGTTAATCCTGGCGTCTCATCGTTATAAACCTGTCCGTTATACTCAATACTACTTCCATACCCAATTGTAAGAGTTGTATCACTCAATTTCAATTCGCGAGGTAAAAAATAATCAATCTTTTTAAAACCAGTTGTTGCTGCTGTTAGGTTTATAAATGCAGAGAAATTTCCTGTTTTGTATTCCAACTGAGTGAATATACCTCCCCAATAAATCTGAGCATCGTTATGATAATTAATTTTGTCTCCCTCATGCAACATCATGTTAGGATCTCTGTTGGAATTACGTTTGTCAAATAAATATGTGCCACCAAGTAAATTATATACTTCTTCATAATGCACTCCTACATAACGCCTTAAATCAATCCCACCAGAAAACGTAAACTCATTAGTTATACTATAATTAAAAGTTGATAAAAAACCAATCCAATTATGGTTGTTATTATTACTACGCACGAATTGGTAAGATTGAGGTTTATCTGAAAAATTAGTATCAACAAAGTTTAAATTCTTGTCGTAATATGCTTGCATATCAACTTGACCCTCATCTGTTATATACTTAGGCATAACTGTTTTCTTCATAGCAGTACCTCCTCCCTTTCCCAATGAAAGATAAAGTATGTTAGATAAATAAAATTTATCATTTGGACTCCAAAAGTGTCTTAATGTAAATAATGGTTTAAAATAATAGTTAATCTTATCATTTAGTACGTGATTTTCGCCATTGAGGTCTGTGTAACTACCCCAATCAGCATTATAACGCAACCCCTTATTAACCATTGAAGTGGGGTCTAGGGAGCTTGCAAAATATGCAGCTGCTGCAGTATCAACACCAAGTTTTGCTGCATAAACACTATCATATGTAGCAATTGGTTTTTTATACTTCCGCTGACCATGTTCTTGGGGAGCACCCATTGTAGTGAAGCTAATAATATGTTTACCTATTTTTTTATCTACTTTCAAATAATAAAACCATCCTTCTGTAAACGTACGATCAACCCATCCTTTTCCTCTTTTATATGAACCGGCTGCTGTTACTCCCCAACCACCTTTAAGTTGACCACTCGTATATCCTATTGAAGATCTTAGATATCCATTATCACCCACATCTTGTTTAATTTTAATCTTTCTTTCCTGAGAAATTCCAGCAGTAATAATATTCATAGTACCACCAACTGAAGGCAAAGCAAGTTTTGAAGCACCCAATCCACGTTGAACTTGAATAGTTTGAGTAACAGCATCAAGACCGAACCAGTTTGACCAATATACCCAACCATTTTCCATATCGTTTACAGGAAGCCCATCAATCATCACAGCAACATTTCGCTGGCTAAAGCCTCTAATATTAATTCTGGCATCACCATCTCCCCCACCCTGTTGTGTGGCATAAACACCAGGTGTTGAGTTGAGAATCATAGGTATTTCTTGTGCAGCTAACTCTTCCTGAATTTGAACAGGAGTAATAGTGCTAAATGCAACAGGAGTTTCTCGTGATTGAGCTAAATCACCTACTACCTCAACTTCACCAAGTGTTACAGTTTTTAATGCAGCATCTACAATAACTGAATTGTTATTAATTATGATATTTATTGTTTGGGAAATATATCCAACATAAGATATTGTAAGAGTATAAGAACCATTTCCAAAATCGATCTTATATTTACCTTCAAAGTCAGAAATAACACCTTTCCCAGATGCATATACAACATTAACACCTATCAAAGTTTCACCCGTAAATGAATCAGTAATAGTACCCTCAACCGATCCCTGTCCGTAGAAATTAAGGGAATACACACCTAATAAGACAATTAATATTATCCTTAAACGAAAATCCATAATAGTATTATTTAAATATTATCGAACAATCAACTTATCAACATAAAATGAGTTATCGACAAACCTGGCAGTTACCACATAGATACCACTTGTGAGAAACTCACCACTTAATTGAAAAGATTTACTTGTTGTTTCAAAATTTTGTGAATAAACAACCTGACCTAGTTCATTTACAACAGAAACAAATTCAATTCTCTCAGAAGCAGAAATGGTTATAGTTTTACCAGTAGATGGATTTGGATATATTACAACTGAATGCTTAAAATTATTAGTACTAATTCCGAGTGTGCCACATTCACAACTATGGTATCCTAAGCTATCAAAATAGTCTTTAGCAATAGAATCCCATTCAACATTAACCATGAAAATTGCAGGATTACCCTTAACACCCTCTTTAACAGAGTGTTTTCTTATAAGAGTGTGGTCTTTTGTCCAAGATGTCCAATAGTCATTTCCTGCTGTATATGTTGGAGCAATATCATTCCAACCGTTACTACCTGGGTCAAACCCAGTTTTGCCAAAGATATCTACAATCTCTCCCGTTATTTTTTCAAGAGTCATTGCATCGTTACCATTAAAATACATAGGAGTTGGGTAATCACCAGTACCATGCAAATCACCCTTTTCGTACAATGCTGGGTCTATGGGTACCGACCAATAACTACCAACCCAAATTGAATCAGTTTGACCATTTGTAACCACAACAACATCATGTGCCTGAATCATACCTGACAATGACATTGTATTTGTTGGATCCGGGTCACCATTTGAATAACGGTTAATTGTATAAAACCCTAAGTCAACAGCTTCATTAGTAGAATTGTAAATTTCGAGGGTTTTATTATTTCCTGCACCTTCAACATATTCAGAGAAAAATAAATCTGCGCATTCCTGAGCAAACAAACCTGATCCAAGTAATAATGTAAATAAAAAGAGTAATGATTTTTTCATGATAATTTTTTTAAATTAGTAATATATTTTATGTAGCAAAAGTAATATTAATTCTTTAAAATTCAGGCAGAATTTCTAATCGTGCTTTATCATAATAAACTCCTTGAAATAATCTCC
>JAVCCD010000044.1 GCA_030765665.1 Candidatus Tenebribacter mawsonii
GAAATCGAAATAAATGGAACCTTATACTATGCACCAGAATTTGATATTGAAGGAACTATTCGTCCAGCTCCGGTTGGTTCAAATCCAGATATTGGTGCTTATGAAAACCAAAATGGTGAGCCTTATGTCTCTGCTGAAAATAATCAATTAGTGAAAACGGATTATATGTTACAAAATTATCCAAATCCATTTAATCCAACAACCAATATTTCCTTTTCTGTAGCACAAGCATCTTCATTTGTTAATCTTGAAATATTTAACCTAAAAGGGCAAAAAGTAAAATCATTCCCTATTATCCTGAATGGAAACCAAGGGACAGTTACATGGAATGGAACTGACTCTATTGACAAACCGGTTAGCTCGGGTATTTATTTCTACAAATTAATGGTCGACAAAAAAACTGTTGCCAGTAAAAAGATGCTATTAATTAAATAATTGTAATTTACTAAGGAGTTATCCAAAATTTATGTTCATAGATTATTCACGGATTAAAGTAGAATCTGGCAGAGGTGGAAGCGGATGTGTAAGCTTTCGTAGAGAGAAATTCGTTGCCAAAGGTGGACCCGATGGTGGCGATGGTGGAAAAGGTGGCGATATTCTTGCAGTAGGAAATGAGAATATTAACACACTTATTGCGTATCGTTTTAACAAATTGTTTAAAGCAGATAGAGGACAGCACGGACAGGGTAGCGATAAAACGGGTGCCTGCGGGAAGAACAAACTATTAGATCTACCACTTGGGACGGAGATATTTGATATCACTGATGGAAAGCGAGAGAAGATAGGTGAAGTATTAAGCCATGGGCAGAAGATCTTTCTTGCTGAAGGCGGAAATGGTGGAAGAGGCAATACCAGATTCAAAAGTGCTACTAATAAAGCTCCTAGATATGCAAAACCCGGTGGAGATGAACAATTTCGTGAACTTGAACTTGTTCTTAAATTAATGGCTGACGTTGGTTTAGTGGGATTCCCTAACGCTGGAAAATCAACTTTATTAAGTAAGGTCTCATCGGCTCATCCCAAAGTTGCAGATTATGAATTCACAACTCTCGCTCCTTCTCTTGGTGTGGTTCAAGTTAGTGATTTTGAATCTTTCGTAATGGCGGATATTCCTGGAATTATTGAAGGTGCTCATGATGGGAAAGGTCTGGGAGATCAATTTCTACAACATATCCAAAGAACTAAAATTTTACTTTTTCTTATTGATATAGATACAATCGATCCATTTAAGGATTATCAAATATTAAAAAAAGAACTGCATCTTTATGACCCGTATCTGGATAAAAAGCCACATCTCATTGCACTTAGTAAGATGGATACAATTCCTGAAACTGAAAAGCTAGAATTTTATGATCTGTTAAAAGATGAATTTGAATCAAAACTACACGAGAATATTATTTCTATATCAGCTGTTTCAGGAGAAAACTTAAAAACCCTCATTGTCCGGTTACACCAGATTTTGGCAAAACTAGATAAAGAATAAAGCAAAATGAAAATCCTGATAGCTCCCGATTCGTTCAAGGGTAGTCTATCTTCACAGCAAGCGGCAGATGCGATTGAAGAAGGAATTAACAATTCACAATTTGAAAAATTGAAAATCCCAATGGCTGATGGCGGAGAGGGAACTGTTGATTGCCTTGTTGCTGCATATCATGGAAAAAAGATGAGGGAGTTTGTTACTGATCCGTTAGGTAGAAAGATACAAGTAGATTTTGGTATATTAAAAGATAACAAAACCGTAATAATTGAAATGGCTGCAGCCTCAGGACTACTTCTTATTCCAAAAGAAAAGCGAAACCCACTTTACACAACAACGTATGGTACAGGTGAGCTAATAAGGAAAGTTATCGAGCGGGGGTATTCCAAAATAATTCTAGGTTTGGGAGGAAGTGCAACAGTGGATTGCGGTGCTGGTGCCTTGCAGGCATTAGGCGTAAAACTTTTAGATAAGAATGGAATCAATATCGGACCTGGTAGTCTTTCTTTGAAGGATTTGCAAAGAATTGATTTTTCAGGGAAGAATAAATTTAAGGATATAGAAGTGACGTTTTTGTGTGATGTATCGAACAAATTACTTGGAGAAAATGGAGCTGCCAAGATATTTGGTAGGCAAAAAGGTGCTTCTGTAAAAGAGTTACAAACTATAGAAGACAACTTAAAACATTTTACACAAATAGTAAAAAGAGATACAGGAATTGATATTACGGAATTTAAGGGGAGTGGTGCTGCGGGTGGCTTGGCTGCTGGTCTCTCTCTTCTGTTCAAATCTCAATTTGTATCAGGAAGTGATTTTGTGATTGAAGCTACAAATCTAAGAACAAAAATTAATAATTCAGATATAATAATCACAGGTGAAGGTGAGTTAAATTCTCAAACAAAATGGGGTAAAATTCCCTACAAAATTGCTGAAATAGCCAGAGGATCTAACAAGCAGGTTATAGGTGTTTTTGGGAATATTACCAATACAGCAAAAGAAGAATACAAACAGAAATTCAATTTTATGTCAGCAATATGTGAAAAAGGAATTTCCCAAGAAAAAGCTATGCAAGATGCTTACTCATTATTGTCTGGAAGAGTAAAAGAAATATTTGAAAAAAATCAATTAAATTAGTGTTAAGTCAAGTTTGTAATTATGTATTTGATTTTCATTCCGCTTAGCTCCCATTTATAAGGGGAGATTGTGAGGGGTTTATTTAAGTAAAAAATCAAATACATCAAAAGATTAATATATGCCGGAGAAGCCATGAAACCAAAAATATTTGTTACGAGAATGTTACCCGATAAGGTAATGGAAAAACTAAATCATAATTTTATTGTGAATGTAAACCCTGATGACAAAGCACTTTCAAAAGAAGAAATAATTAATGGAACATCAGACTGTGATATACTTTTATGCTTGCTCTCAGATACCATCGATTCGGATATTATCTCTTGTAATCCAAATTTAAAAGGTATTGTAAATTATGCTGTTGGCTTCAATAACATTGATGTTGAATTTGCAACAAAATTGAATATCCCAGTTACAAATACTCCGGGAGTTCTTACCGAAACAACTGCCGATATGGCTTGGGCACTTATATTTAGCAGTGCTAGAAGGATTGTGGAATCAGATAAATTTGTGCGTAATGGCAAATTCAAAGGTTGGGGTCCAAAATTACTTTTAGGTGCAGATATTTATGGGAAAACACTAGGGATAATTGGTGCGGGAAGAATTGGAATTGCAGTTGCAAAACGTGCATCCGGATTCAATATGAAGATTCTCTATTCAGATAAAAACTCAAATATAGAGAAAACAATCCAAGCAAAGCAAGTTGATTTAAAGACATTATTAAAAGAATCTGATTTCGTTTCACTGCACGTTCCCATGTTACCAGAAACGAGACATCTTATCGGAGAAAAAGAATTTAAATTGATGAAAGACACTGCAATTCTTATTAATACTTCCAGAGGTGCAGTTATAAATGAAAAGATGTTACTGCAAGCTTTGCAGGAAAAATGGATTGCTGGAGCAGGTTTAGATGTTTATGAAAATGAACCAGAACTTGTTGATGGTTTGATTGATTGTGAAAATGTTGTTCTTGCTCCGCATATTGCCAGTGCCTCAGTGGAAACCAGAACAAATATGGGCATTATTGCATTTGAAAATGCTGTTGCCATTTGGCGAGGAGATATTCCTCCACAGATTGTAAATAGAGAAATCTATGAAAAATGATTTAGAAAAAATAAAAGCTTGGATAATGTTACTCTCAGCTCCTGAAGTGGGTCATGCAACCGCAATCAGACTTGCAAATACTCTTGGAGAACCTATTGATTTTATTGATGATA
>JAVCCD010000328.1 GCA_030765665.1 Candidatus Tenebribacter mawsonii
AAATTTAAAAATGCAATAATAAATTTTTTCAAGAAAGAATGGAATGATATTGCTAACGGTTTAAAAACACGTATTAATGATCATTTTGAAAAGCTAAAACCAGTGTTTTGAAATGATTTGAGTATATGTTATTTGCAAAAAGAAATAATATGACAAATAATAAAGATTTTAACAGCAACAAGAGACAAAAATATAATTATTCAACAAAGCCATGCAGAGAGGCTTATTTATTAATTATCGGTTGCACTTGACTTTTGAATGGAAGAAAATTAAAGTTATTAAAAGAAGAAGTTATGTATTTCATGATATGGACTATTTTTTCTCAAAAGATTAAATGCTACAGGTATATTTTCTAAGGTAAGAGAAATAACGCATCCACTACTTTCGTGAAAGAACCCAAAAAACAAAAGAAAGGGCTTCGTACAATGGCTGAAATCCAACGTTCCGTCTTATTTAAAAAGCTTAACAAAATTGGTTATAAATCATTAGAAAATGCAACTGTATTCTGTAAAATGCGTAGAAATCCTTATGTAGAATTTGTTCACTGGCTTCATCAAATGATGCAGAATCAAAATTCAGATCTACATTGTATAATGAATCATTATGCATTGAACACATCACACATCGCAGGGGATATAGTTAAGGCTCTTGAAAAGTTGCCAACTGGTTCATCAAGTATATCTGATTTATCTTCCAGACTTGATGAAATAATGGAAAATACATGGAAGTTTTCGTCCCTTTTTTTTAATGAAAATCAAATTAGAAGTGGGCATATTATTTACACAATTCTAAACACTAGATATCTTGCAAACGAATTACTTTCTATTTCTGATGAATTTAAAAAAGTGAAGATTAATGATTTAGGTGAAAACTTCTTTGACATTACAAAAACATCACCTGAAAATATTTCTTCTCAGGAATCCTCCTATACGGATGAAGAGACAAAAGAACAAGCAGGAATACTCCCAGGTCAAAAGCTAGAAGCTCTCAGCAAATTCTCAATAGATTTAACAGCAAAGGCAGCAAAGGGTGAACTAGATCCTGTTATAGGTAGAGAAAATGAGATTAGGCAAATAGTAGATATTTTAATGAGAAGGAGACAAAATAACCCAATACTTGTGGGAGAACCAGGAGTAGGTAAATCAGCTTTAGTTGAAGGTTTTGCACAAAAAATCATTAATAAAGAAGTACCGCCATGCCTTCACAATGTTATAGTAAGAGTTCTAGATATGGGACTACTCCAGGCTGGTGCAAGTGTAAAAGGTGAATTTGAGCAAAGACTAAAAAACGTAATAAAAGAAGTTGATAACTCCTCAAAACCAATCATTCTCTTTATTGATGAAGCCCATACTCTGATGGGAGCTGGTGGAAACGGAAATGATGCGGCAAATATTTTAAAACCGGCATTAGCCAGAGGAACGTTTAAAACAATTGCTGCTACTACATGGACTGAATATAAAAAATATATTGAAAAGGATTCTGCTTTGACAAGGCGATTCCAAATTGTTAAAGTACCTGAACCTTCTGTAGAAGATACAACAACTATTCTTAGAGGTCTTGCAAATGTTATGGAAAAGCACCATAAAGTAATGATTCTTGATGAAGGACTTTTGGCTGCTACAAATTTATCTCAAAGATACCTTACTGACAGAAAACAACCAGATAAAGCAATTAGCCTGCTTGATACATCTGCTGCCAGAGTTGCAATTAGTCTCCACTCTAAACCTGCTATTGTTGAAGATTCACAAAATCGAATCAAAAATTATAAAAATGAAATAGATATTCTTGAACGTGAACAACGCCTTGGCTATAATAACAAGAAATTTATTAATGAAGCAAATGAAAAACTTCAAGAAGAAAAGGCTATATTAGAAAAAGCTGAAGCTAAATGGATGTCAGAAAAAAATATTGTTGACAAAATTCTTGAGATACGAGAAACACTTAATAATGCAGGGATTAATACTACTTTAAAAGAAGAGGACACTCAACAACAACAAAATGAAAACGATATTGACTTAAAAAATATTGATGAACAAACTTCTTGTGCTGAATTAGAAGAACCTCAAACCGCACAGGATGAAACTATCAATATTGAAGAGTTGACGGCGGAGATGAAAAATTATTTGGATGAGTTAGTGGAAATTCAGGGAGATGATCCATTATTATTACCTTGTGTTGATGGCAACGTCGTTGGTGCTGTTGTATCTGACTGGACAGGAATACCTGCGGGAAAAATGGTAAAAAATGAAATATCATCAATTTTAAAGCTTGCTGACACTCTTGAAAAACGAATTATTGGTCAAAATCATGCAATGGATGCAATTGCAAAAAGGATTAAAACTTCAAGGGCAGGATTCGATAATCCAAGCAGACCAATTGGAGTATTTATGCTTGTTGGGCCAAGCGGAGTTGGAAAGACAGAAACAGCGCTTGCACTCGGTGAAGCTCTCTATGGTGGTGAACAAAATATCATCACTATTAATATGTCAGAATTTCAAGAATCTCATACTGTTTCAACATTGAAAGGAGCTCCTCCAGGATACGTTGGCTATGGTGAAGGCGGTGTTCTAACTGAAGCTGTTCGCAGAAACCCATATAGTATTGTTTTACTTGATGAAGTTGAAAAAGCACATTCTGATGTTCATAAAATTTTCTTTCAGGTCTTTGATAAAGGTATGATGGAAGATGGTGAAGGCAGAAGAATTAACTTCAAAAATACAATAATTCTTCTCACAAGTAATGTCGGTACTGAACTGATAATGGATATGTGTGAAAATACAGAAAAAAAACCTGACCCAAAAGATATTACTGAAGCATTAAAAACAGATTTGCTAAAGGTTTTCCCTGCTGCACTATTAGGACGCCTAACAATAATTCCTTATTATCCTATTTCATTTGAAATGCTTGATGTAATAATAAAGCTTCAACTTGATAGAATAAAGGATAGGCTTAAAAATAATCGAGGCATAGAGCTAACTTACTCTAAATCTGTCACAGATCTCATTGCATCAAGATGTAATGATGCAGACAGTGGGGCACGCATGATTGACTCTATTTTAACACATGATATTCTGCCTCCAATAAGCACTGAATATCTAAATAAATTAGCTGAAGGAATATCCGTCGCAAAAATTAAAATCAAAGTAAAGAATAAAGAATTTGCATTCGACTTTATACTTGAGGAAGAATGAGAATAACCTATTTACTAATAGGACGTACACTACCTCAAGGCTCTATGCATAAAAGTGTGTAAATTCTCTTATTTTATGTATTATAACTCATATTTAGTGGGATAATAATATATGAAATAGAAATCAAAAACAATATCACAAAGAAAAAACTATCAATCAAGAATACAATTATAACAGTCTTGATTGATAGTCTATCACTATATTTTGTATTTGTCGATAACGAATTAGTTTTGGTCGAATGGCTCGTTATTTTGACGATTTTTCCATATTCAGTAGGCTTTGTTGAATAATCGTCTCTGCTCTTGATAAGGTGACAATATCAGTTACATCTCACTTTATATGCATCGGGCATACCGATATTCGACAAGATTTCTTTGGTTATAGCCTGAGATGGCTTGCCACACATCACGACCCTTTTCTTCGATCTTCATTATATGTTTGTCTCTTTGGTTGGGATGATCTCTTGAACAAATTACAGCACCTTTTCGAGGTGGAGTTACAATATTGATCTCTGAAGATTTGCACTCAAGCGTAGCGTGAAGTGGTGCTGCATCATGGCTTTGTTGAATAATTATATTTTTGTCTCTTGTTGCTGTTAAAATCTTTATTATTTGTCATATTATTTCTTTTTGCAAATAACATAGAGGTATACATGACAAAACACCGTAAGGGTAAACCTTCG
>JAVCCD010000320.1 GCA_030765665.1 Candidatus Tenebribacter mawsonii
AAGATTCGGAAAGTTACGACTGAGTTAAAACTTTCCGAATCTTACGTTTAAGAATCCCTCTACAAGAAGCTTCGGAAAGGCTGAACTTTTCTTTCATAATTCTTTCATAAACTATGTTACACTACCTATATTTTGGTTCTCTATAATAGAAAAACTGTCATTCTGAGAAATCTTCTATGAAAATTCTTACGAAGAATCTCGATTTACAACAGAATTAAATCTAAACGAGATCCTTCCAAAGAACAACGAGAAAGATGCGTCAGGAAGACAGATACTTTTATTCATACGAAATTTCCTATTTCTTAAATTGTTCTGCTAAACCGATTGCTGCTTTAATAAATGGATCCATCGGTGCACTTAATACACCAGCACCAACTTGTCCAATTCCCGGGTCTTTATGAGCTACACCAGTGTCTATAAATGGTGTTAACCCTTTTTCTACAACTTTGGTCACATCAATTCCTGTAGGTGTTCCGCGGAAGTTCAAATATGGGATTTGATACATGTTATTTTCACCAAAAGCAATTTCATACATTGCAAGTGTATAATTTACAGCATCATTGGCAGTGCCACCTACAAATTGAACTATTGCTGGAGATGCTGCAATGGCAAAACCACCAAGTCCAACAGTTTCTGTTATTGAACTATCTCCAATATCGGGGTTGGCATCTTCTTTTGTGAAGCCTGGGAAGTAAAGTGCATCTGGAACCAAAGCCTCTCCTACGAACCATGAATCTTTAGTTCCTGCAAGCTGCAAACCGAAATCTGTTCCATTCCTGCACATGGCAACTACGATACTGCTATTATCTATATTTCTAGCTGCATCTAAGGTTACCTTTCCAACCGGCATTGAAAGATTTAAAAAGAAATGATCGTTCCCATTTATAAAATTGAGAACTTTAGCAGTTACATTTTTCTCATCACAAGTTTGTACAATTGCAGGTGCAATTGTTCTGTAGAAAAGAGATGTTGCGGCTCTATTGCGATTGTGAACTTCATCTCCCATATGTAATGCTTGTGCGATTATGTTTTTCAGGTCAATTTTCCCTAAATACTCAACTGCGTTCTTTAAAGTTGGATACAATTCGTTTTCAATCCATTTAAGTCTTTCTATAGTTTCATTATCATAAGCACCATAGCGAAGTACTTTTCCTAAACCTTCATTTAAAGTACAATAAGCAAAATTTCCATACTCTTCATTTTTTAGAACGAAAACCGGCATTGAAGCAGACACAACTCCTGCCATCGGTCCAACAGTTTCATGTTCGTGGCAAGGTGAGAAAATAAATTCTCCAGAAGCTGCCAACTTCTCTGCTTCTTCAAAATTCTTTGCTCTACCTTCATAAATAATTGCTCCGATCATTGCTCCTTTCATAGGTCCACAAACCCTATCCCATGTTAATGGAGGACCAGAGTGAAGAAGAAGATTTTCTTTCATACCGGGTATTACATTTCTAGCTATGTCTAGTCCTACCAAATATGGTTTGCCATTTAGAATGATTTCTAATACCTTCTCATTGGCTATGTCAATTTTCGCTTTATTTTTTTTTAATATTTGCAAGATTTTATCATCAATATTAGCTGGAGGAGTCCAATCGACATTCACAACTTTTTCTCCTTGTTTTTCCAGATCATCTTTAAATGAATCAAGCCCAACATTTACTACTTCGATTTTTTCCCCAAATAACTTTTTAAAACCCATGTCTCCTCCGCTATTTATTTATTTTTTTTATAATCAGTTTAACAACTTCTGCAGCTGCAGCATTCGATGGCATTACAATAACTCCATTTTTTTCTAAAGTTTGTATTATCATACTTCTGTTTTGAGGATCTTGCTCTGTTCCAGTTACAGAACAGATAAAAGAGATATCAGGAGCAATTTTTTGAGCCTTAATAATAATAGGAAGAATCTCATTTAACGGATCGATATTTGCCCCATAACCTAGCACAAGATCAAACAAAATCACAGCGGTCTCTTCATCTCTTGCTTCTTGCAATATTCGTTTGTTTCTTAAATCAAAATCCATCATCGGGTGCAGACGACCAACCGTGAATTCATCTTCACCCAAATCTACCAGAGTGTGTTCTTTACTTAACCAGGAATCTGTTAACGCAAATTTTTCATCCGTAGCTCTATTGCTGAAAATGTTTTCGAAATTATTTTTGAGAATTAATTGAGTTTCGTCACAAAGAGTTCCCCCACTGAATAATCCACGGATGTATTTTCTCCCAGAAGATATTTTTTTAACTTCATTTGTTACGATTTTCTCATAACTCTTGCTTCGTTCTTCCAGATATTTACTAACTTTAGAGATTTCAACTTTACTCGAAATCGCACAAGCAAGGAGGGCAGCTTCTTCTAATGTTTCAGCAGCAAATGCGCCACTCTCTTTAATTAAGTTACTATTAGCACCAAGGAAAACACTAACAATTGGTTTCGAGATTTTTTTAAGTTTTTCATTAATTTTTTTTAGAACTGCAGGATGTGGAGGTTTAGAAACCAAAACTATTACTTCTGTGTTTTCATCATTTTTTAAAGCATCCAAAGCAGAGATAAACATCATTCCTCCAACTTGTTCTTTGATGTCTCTTCCACCAGTTCCGATAGCTTGGGAAATACCAAAACCTTCTTCTGAAATTATGGAACTGACTTCTTGTAAACCTGTTCCAGATGCAGCAATTATGCCGATATCTCCTTTATGGACAGCATTGGAAAATGCTAATGGCACTCCATTGATAATTGCAGTTCCGCAGTCAGGTCCCATCATTAAAAGGTTATTTTCGACTGCATATTTTTTTAGTTCGATCTCAGTTTCTATTGAAACGTTATCAGAAAACAGCATTACATTCAAACCTTTTTGTAATGCTTTCATTGCTTCTGCTCCTGCATATCTTCCGGCTAATGAGATAAGAGCAAGATTTGATTCAGGTTGAATTTGAATTGCAGTTTCTAAACTTCTAGGATTGAACGTACCTTGATCATCTTTTTTGTTTCTGATCTCAATTAGAAGATTATCCACATTTTTAAATATTTCATCTAATTTTTCTTCATGATCAGATTTTACAACGATCAAAAGATCAGTATCATCATATTCCTCGAATTCATCAAGATAGAGTCCTGCAGTTTTAAGGATAGATTTGTTTTCCTGAGTTGCCATTACCACTGTTGCATCAAGGACATAATCCATCAAGGCAATATCTTTCCCCACGATCATCAGGCTAACTGAATCGAAATACTCTCCTTTCTTAACAATGCTTTTTATCATTTAAAACTCCTTTAATTGTTACTATAAAACCCGTTAACATATCAGAACCGGATGTATGCCCGGAACCAATTATATTGTTTGCAAATTGTGAGATTAATCTAATATTATTATGTCTTAAAGAAATTAATAATTGATGGAAATTTTCATAAAATTTATTTGAATAGGCGTATTCAAGGAATGTGTTAGAAATTAAATTGTTACCTATGGAATTTGAATAACATTCTTCAATGAGTTCAGAAAAATCATAACTATTAATTTTATTGAGATAATTCAAAGCATACAATATCCCACAATTAAAGTCATCTCCGCTGGGTGTAAGCCCAAAACCTACTCCCCTCATATTTTTTGCAATTACTGGAAGTTTTTCTAGCGTAATTCTCTGGCATGTATTTCTTACATGATCTAGAAATGCTTTCTCAAAAATAGTTTGGAAGAAAACCTCATTCTTGGGGAAAAGTAAAAAACCTAAACTTTTTGGAGATATTTTATTTGCAAGGTCATTTACTAAGATATCAATATGTGATATCAATTTATCAATATTACTTATATAAATATTTTGTATTAAAGTTGGTTCTATATAGCCAATGTTAAGTGCATTATTTCCCATTGAAATGTTAGTATTTGTTACTCTGAGAGTCTGCTCTGCATGTTGCGGAAAATTTTCAATAACAATATTATTGGGTCCTGTGCCAACCTTAGTAGAAACCAGCGAAACCAATTGTTTATTATTTATGTAATTATGAACGTTTTCAAATTTGGAGTGTAATTTATAGTTACCATTTTTTATACAATCTCCAAAATTTAGAATATTCATAAAACTCCAAAAATCCAAATTATTCTCTTTCCAAATAATTTTAGAAAGAAAGAGTCAAATTTCTGTTTTTGAAGTCTTAATGTCAAATAGTTTTTAAATACAATTGTTTAATGATTTTGCATTCTCAAATAGATGATACAAATTTTGAATTTTAGCAAAAAAGCTCGTTCATTTAAACGAGCTTTCTGAAATAAATTAATGAATTTCAAAAAGTACTTATTTGAAATCCATTGCTTCCTTTAAGAATTTATCAACCCAATCTTGATAAACAGAATATAAAAATGTCTTATTGTTATCCAACTGCAGAACATATTTGGGATCTTTGACCATTGATAATCGAATATAATGATTTGAGCCATCAAAAAATTCTACACCAATTTCAAGTTTCGGGTATTTTAATTTTTCTTTATAAGTTGCATATTCGTTATCCACAAAACCATTTACAGTGAGTTGTGTTAACTTTGAGAGAATCTCCTTAAGTGTAGGATTATTATTATTCACACTTAAATTACTCATTCCATCTGCGTACAACCAAAGAGAATCAGATTGGGTAAGTTCATATGCACAAATACCACCAATAATAGATATCTTTGAGATATTGTGTTCATCGAATTCCAATATGGTTTTTTCTCTCCAATCATCGGAATTTGTAGAAACAACATAATTAATATTATCTTCTAACTTGAATACTTTATCCTCATCCGGTCTTCTTGCTGGAGTTGACTTGGAGGAAGAACTTTTACCAATTATTGCTTCATCGAGAACTTCATTATTCTTATCAAAAAATTTTATCAGTGTTCCCTGGCTGTTTGTAACTTTATATGTATTAAATGAGCTTTCACTTTCTGAAATCGGTAGATTAGAGGTTTTTACATTTAACACTTTACTAAATATATTTTGTACCTGATATTCATTTGCATTCTTCTCGAAAGGAATCACAATTTTCCATGTATTATTTTGTTTTGATAATTTTAATGTATCTCTAATATTTGATATTTCAATAGATGTGATCATTGCAGAATCAGCTTGGAAAAACTGTATACGTTTTTCTACATTATTATCAATTTTTGTTATTAAGAATACAATTACCAGAACAACTAAAATGCTGATATATATTTTTTGTTTTTTACTCATAAAGTTCTCCTATATGTTTTCTTCTATTTAACTCTTTTCTGTAATGCAAAAATCCTAACAAAATTAGTAGTATAGAAGGGAAGAGAATGTTTAGCCATCTTACAAATTTTTTAGTTCCCTGTTTTATTTCTTTTAACGGAGTGAATTGAGTTTCACGTGATCTTATTTCAATTAATGTACCATCTGAGACCATATAATCAACAGCGTTTAACGCAAAATCTCTGTTTCCTGGAACACCTGCTCCGGCACCATCTTTTACAAAATCTGAATCTGAAACGAGTAAAATTCTACCAGATACCGTATTACCTACAGCATTTTCATCTTTTGTGTGATCCATAAAATTACTGACGAATTTTCCACTATAAATCCCAGCTACAACTTTTGGTTCATCAATCAACATTCTCTTAAGATCAATGTTAATATATGGTAGATATGAAATATCAAGTTGTGGCATTGTTACTTCACTGCTGTTCTTTGAAGTATAAAGCAACGGTTCAAATGAAATACCTCCAACAATATTAGTTGTATCAATTTCCGATGCAAAGATTAGCTGCATATAATCAAGGTTTTTAACTAGAATATTTTCTTTATTAACATTATTTATTATCGGGAAGAAAGGATAGCTTACGGGTATTTGTGTGCGGAACATTCCTCGCTGTTGTTGAACTGTAACTTGTCCGCATTGGGCATCAATAATCAGATTTGGTTTAATAGAAATTCCATAATTATTGAGAAGTCGGAAAATATCGGAGTTAATAGGTTGTGCCGATAACTGTTGAATGTTTGCAACTATTCTATCTTGGAAGAGGATTATATTTCCATCTTGCATTAGGTATTGATCTATATTAACAAGCTGAGACATCTCAAGAGAATCTTCAATTCCAGCAATAATAAGTGCATCAATATCATTTTCAACGGGTCTCTTAAGATCGACCTTAGAAATCTCGTAACTTTCAGATAAAAATTGAATGATAGTCTCAAATTTAGCGTTAATAGCAGGTTGTCCCTGCATTTGTTGTGGTGCATCTTTATCAGGATCAAAAATGGCGATCTTCTTTAATCCAGAAGCAGAAATTTTCTTAATTTTACCAGTTACATCGTATTCTAATCCTTGTGTATTTTTAATCATGGGTAAGGATTCAATTTTATCTTGATAATGGAACACCAGTCCCATATAAACTTCCCTGATCTCCAATTTATCATTCTCGATAACACGCATAGAAACAGGCATTATCCCATTTTGTTGAGCTTCCTTTTTTAACTCCTGTTCATCAGCAGGATCAAGAAATTCAAATTTTAAATTTCCTTGTGAATAAGCCTGATATTCGGAAAGTATATCCTGAACAAATCGACGGGAATTAGCATATTCACCAGGCATATTCTTTGAGAAATACGCCTTGATGACAAGTCTGTCCTCTAACTCTTTTACCGCGATTTTACTGGAACTTGAAAGTGAATATATTTTCCCCTTTGAAAGGTCGAAGCGCTTAAAAATTGTTAATGAAACAAGGTTAACAAAAATGAGAATTGCGACTAAAATAATTATATCGATCGTTATTTTCTTTTTCATCAGTATCCTCCTATTTCCAGTTCCGGTTTTCTAAAGACGCTTGTGCAAGTTTTAGAAATAAAACAATCAAACTGACGAAGTAGATTATATTTCGTGTATCAATAACTCCACGAATAATATTTGAAAAATGGTAATCAATACTCAAAAATTGAAAAATTCCTACCATAAAATCTGGTACGAACATTAGAAAAAATTTAATTACAAATAAAAAGAATATTATAAAAAAACTTATTATAAGTGCAACTATCTGATTACTGGTTATACTCGAAGCAAAAATTCCAATAGAACTATAAACAGCACCCAGGAACATTAAACCAATATAACCACAGAATATCGCTCCAAAATCAACGTTTGTTCCAAGCAGAAGAATTGTGATAAAATGAACTAATGTTAACAATAAACCAACACCTATGAGTGAAACAGAAGCCCAGAATTTTCCCATAATTATTTGTGTATCCTTTATTGGAAGAGTTGCCAGAATTTCGATAGTACCAGTGTTTTTTTCTCTTGAAAGAAGTCCCATTGTTATAGCAGGAATAAAGAAAAGATACAAGAGTGGAATGATACTGAAAAGCGTGCGTAAGTTTGCCTGATTGTTAATAAATAAGGGGCTGGCAAAAAACCATCCACTAAGTAGAAGAAAAATTACCAGAACAATATATGCAGCTGGAGAATTAAAATAACTTTTTATCTCTTTTTTTGTGATCGTAAGTGCTAGATTCATTTTTCACCTCCATCAATTGTAAGACTGCGGAATACTGCTTCCAAACTGATATTTTCGCGATGCATTTCTAAAAGTGTCCATTCTTTTGATTTGATAAAACTAAAAATTTCAGCCCTTTTATCATTTGCTGAATCAAACTCGATCTCAACCTTAACGGTTGTTTCACTAAGAGAGGAAATGGAAAGAATTGAAGTTTCAATAATATTATTGGAAATATCTACAATTTCATTTTCCGGTGCAATCAGTTCAAGTATAAGTTTTGTTTTATTTTGGAAGGCAGATTGCAATTCTTCGGTTGAACCATCTGCAACTATTTTACCTTCATTTATTATTATTATACGGTTGCAAACTGCCTGTACTTCCTGTAGAATATGACTAGAAATAATTAGAGTTTTTTCTTTGCCCAACTCTTTGATCAATTCACGGATCTCAACGATCTGATTTGGATCTAATCCGCTGGTTGGTTCATCTAAAATTAATATCTTTGGATCGTGAAGAATTGCTTGTGCGAAACCAACACGCTGTTTGTAGCCTTTGGAAAGTGTGTTGATGGGTTTATGAACCACTCCATTTAATCCGCATTGTTCAATAACTTCTTTTATTCGGGAAGCAAAATTTGAGATCCCACGAATATCAGCAATAAATTTGAGATAATCGTAAACTGTCATATCGATATAAAGAGGATTATGTTCTGGAAGATAACCGATAAGTTTCTTTATCTCTAATTGCTTATTCTTGATATTCATGTTTTCCACTTCGATATTACCGGAAGTGGGTGAGAGGAAACAAGTTATCATTCGTAGTGTTGTTGTTTTTCCTGCTCCATTTGGACCCAGAAAACCAAGAATTTCACCTTCATTGATCTCAAAATTAACGTGATCAACCGCACGAATTAAACCATAATCTTTCGTTAAATTTTGTAAACGAATCATTTTAAAAAACTCCTTATCTAATTAATAAATTTTGAAATTTGAGAAAAAAGAGTATAGGTAATTTGTCAAGAGTGTTTTAGAGCAAAGTACTGAAAAATTAATTTTATAATTAGTAATCTGAAAATGTAAGTTAAACACATAAGAAAAAAACTATTGGAACTGATTTTCGAGAAAATATTATTGACACATAAAAGGGTGGATTTAAAAAGTCATTCATTATTGAAATTGATCCTGAATAGCTCAGCGGTAGAGCGGGTGGCTGTTAACCACTAGGTCGGGGGTTCAAATCCCTCTTCAGGAGCCATAATAAAAGCCTTCTTCGGGAGGCTTTTTCTTTTATATATAGGCCATTACAGCACACTTAGCCATTGTCTTTGGAATTCCATCTAGTTTTATCTATTTTTATCAATCAAAATTCGATAAAGAACCTGAAAAATTCAGTTTTGATGATACTGATCACAGTAATTTTATAGAATTATTTCAAAAAATGGCTGATAAAAAATCTGATAAAAACTATAGATTATCGTATATTAAATTCATTAAATTCTATAAAAAAGGGTACTTAAATATTAAGCATAT